>JAQXFA010000129.1 GCA_029250565.1 Candidatus Thalassarchaeaceae archaeon | reverse complement strand
GTATGGTTAGGACTACACCGCTGGGACCACGATGAAAGATGGAGAAAATACCGGAATTTCGTTGGTGTATATATCGTGGTTACTGCATTTACAATCATCTATCTTGGTATTCACTGGTTTGTTGACATCGTTGGTGGAATTATTGTATCTTTCTTGGCGGTTAACTTAGCAGATAAGTATCACGCTTGGCTGTGGTATAGGCTTGATGAGAGAACTTTCAATGCCCGACTTGCATGGTTGTTAGCAGATTTCAACAATCCGAAACTGGTACTATCTGGTTGGATGTCTAGGTCAATAAACTGGTTGAAAACGCCATCAACAGCACAAACAGGAACTGCTGTGATGTTGCTGTTAGCAACTACTGGGGGGGTGTTGTTGTATGACGCAACCCACCAAGATTTCCCCGCGGAGGGAGTAACCTATCCAGAAGCGGCTGCAGGTGCAGATGGATGGTTGGTGGCTCTTGATGCAGACGAAAATGGTAACTTGAGTGCAGTCATTATTGATATTGAAAATGATAAGACCTACCACAACAATCTAGATTTAAACGAAGATGGTAACCAATCTCAATGGGGTGTGATTAATGCCTCTACAGAAGTTCTCATCTCAGAGAATCATGCTATTGTTTGGCAAGGATATCGAATAATCACACTCGAGTTTTCAAATCAAGACTTGAATGGGGTTGGGAGGACGACCGGCCCGCTTTACACAGACCTCGCTCTTCTTGATGATTCGAATGATAAGCAAGCCAAGTTATTCGCGATTGATGATGGTGTGGTCATCGACTTGCAAAGCACCGCCCCATACGAGGTGTTTACATCAATTCCTGATGATGATGTAATTCTCATTGATGGGGAGGGGAATAGTTTAGCGTGGGTGACAGAGAGTTCACCAATGATTGCTAATACCCTCTCACTAGATGGTGTACAAAATAGTCTATCGGTTGAAGTCAATGTAACTGTTGATTCAGCAAAGGATGAGCAAGTGTTAGCACTCACTGGCACCGTAGTTGACTACGTAAACGCGAGCATTACTGGAATTTCATTTGACAAAAATTACCTAGTAGCTGAAGTTAATTTATCAGCAGTCAGTCGTTTAGTGATGGTAAATCTTGACACGGGTGAGCAACGAATTATTGGCGATCCACTTTTCCCTGTTGCAAACCCATCAATTGGTCATGGTGTGGTTGCTTGGCAACATAAGTGGGGACTCAATTCAATGGACCCAAATGATGCAGAATTAGATTGGGATGTCAAATATCATATTATTTCTGAAAACCATTCATACCAACTTCACACTGAGGACGAGTTTAACCAAACTTCACCACAGGTGATGGAAGGGTACATTGCTTGGCTACAAGATAGTGGGGGTGAAGAACCACCAGAGGTGATAATCTACAGTCTTGAGGAAACTTTTGAGCCATACTCATCACTAACATTACAAATAGCAATTATTGCTTTGATTCCATTGTTATCTATATGGATGATTCAAAGACAAAGGGAAAACATAGATTCAATAGATGAAGAAGAGTGATTCCTCAACTGGTACTTGCATTCAATTGGTAATTGAAAGCATGCGATTGAGAGCCAAGATAGCATCATCAGTAATTTGCTCGGGGACGGTAATTTGATTGATTACTTCTCCAGCTACAAGTGACTCAAGAACATCAGCCAAAAACGCAGGATGAATCATGTACATAGTTGAGCAAGGACATACACCAGGGTCTAAGCAGACTACTGTTTTGTCAGGGTATTGTGCGTCCAATCTCTTGACAAGGTGGATTTCAGTGCCAACACCAATTACGGCACCACTTGGTGCATCAGCAACGAAGCGGCGTATCATTTCAGTTGAACCGGATGCATCTGCAGCATCAACCACTGCTCGCTCACATTCAGGGTGAGCGATAACCAATGCATCAGGATTCTCTTTTCGCAGATTATCAATTTGCTCAACAGTGAATCGTTGGTGAACCGAGCAGTAACCATGCCAGAGTACGAACTTAGAGGTATTCAAATCATTCCAATCAGGTTGGGCCATCGGATTCCAAACCGCCATATCTTCCTCTTGGTAACCCATTGCTAATGCAGTATTACGGCCCAAATGTTGGTCAGGGAAGAACAGAACTTTACCATTTTCACCGGCTCGTTCTAGAGCCCATTCTAGGACTCCAGCAGCATTTGAGGAGGTACAAACAACTCCGCCATGATATCCCACAAAGGCTTTGAGATCAGCGCTTGAATTCATGTAAGTAACAGGTACTAGGAATGCTTCTCCTTTACCAGCCGGGCTGTCCGGGTTTTCACGGGTTGCAGGGTCATCAAGTTGACATTCATTGAGGAGTTCATTCCAACATGCCTCAACATCTGGTAAATCAGCCATGTCTGCCATTGAACATCCTGCTCTGACATTTGGCATCACAACTTTTTGCTTGTTTGAAGTCAGGATGTCAGCCGATTCAGCCATGAAATGAACTCCACAGAATACTATGTATTCAGCCTTGGAGTCAGCGGCTTTTCTCGCTAGAAGGAATGAATCCCCCGTTTCATCAGCATGTTCAACGATTGAATCACGTTGATAGTGATGTCCTAAAATCATCACTTTGTTCCCAAGTTGCTGTTTTGCTGACAAAATCCGTTGACGAGTAAGTTCGGAATCAGCATCTGATTCATCATCGTTGATGGAGCAAATGGCCAGCGGTAGGCTCTGCATTCAACCACTTCCGGGATATCTACCGGTCGCCGCCACCGCTTTGAATGCATCCATTATCCGGAAACCTGTCGGAAAGGGGTGGAAGAGCGATATGTTGGCTTGGGAGCAGGGTAAAATCATCCATGTAGGGGCTGAGGCTGAAGTTTCTAATGGGCATTATTTGGGATTAGCAGCAGTGCGAAAACTGAGGCGTCCTAGGGGTTACCGAGACCCAGCTCTTGACCGCAGACTGACAAATCATAGAATGGCAGCAGAAGCAAAAATGCTAGCCCGATTGTCCAATTCAGGTTTACCGGTGCCTCATCTTTTAGCGTGCGAGATGAGCAATGGTACAATGATACAATCCCTCGTCCCAGGTTCACAATTGGTTGATGTATTGAGAGATGGTGAATTTGATGTTAAAACCGTAATGCTCGAAGTTGGAAAAGTGATTCGACAACTCCATTCAGTTGGTGCAGTTCATGGTGATCTAACTACCAACAACATACTTTGGGATGGTGATAATGGTATTTCTCTAATTGATTTTGGTCTTTCTCAATCAACCACAGAGGTTGAGAGAATGGGACTTGATTTACAGGTGCTAAGTGAGTGTCTAAGTGCTAGTCACCCAGAACACGAAGATGCATTGGAATGGGTTTTTGATGGTTACAATGGTGCTGAAAACCTCACCTATACAGGTTCAGATTCACCTCCTGTAAAAAGTGAAGAAGTCATCAATCGATACAATACCATACGTTCTAGGGTACGTTATCACTCTTAGTTGATTCAACTGAAGAGCATCGGAATGTATCTCCAACCGATAAAGGCGGAGAGTGGGCAGAGGGCGAAGTTAGCCATCATGTAACCCGCTGCCGGCATATGTTTTCCTGAATCAATGAGTTGAATTACATCAAGGCTGAAGGTTGACATTGTGGTAAATGCCCCTAGTGCTCCAGTACCAACAAGGAGAAGAATTTCAGGGGAAATCTGTTCATTGATAATTGACATAGCGATTAACACACCTAGTAGAAATGATCCAACAACATTCACTCCTAATGTACCCCATGGGAACTCACTTGGAACCCACTCTGAGATAGCGTAACGAGCAACCGCTCCAAACGCACCCCCTATCGCAACTAGAAACAGTGATTTCGGCTCCATAGTGGGGGCCACTATCTGTCACTCTTTGATATTGACGAAAGAATAACTGTCGGAACTATCAACCGCATGGAGTGTATGCGACAGTCGTGAAGCGACTCTTGTTCCTGACTGGTAACGCTGGTAAATTGGCTGAGGCTAGCCACTTTTTTGAACCACTTGGATACCAAGTGGAACAGTTCCTAGTAGATGGTGAAGTTCCAATAGTGGTAGAGCCACAATCAGACAGTTTGAAAGATGTTGCAATCGCAAAAATTGAACAGGCAAAAGCACTTTTCAATAAATCGGGCCAAGATGCTGCAATTTTTGTCGAAGATGCTGGCCTTTTCATTGATGAATTGAACGACTTTCCCGGTGTAAATTCAGCATCTGTACTAAATCAAATCGGCCTTTCAGGTATTCTTAATTTGATGTCAGAAACCATCAATCGTGGTGCAGAATTTCGCGCCCAGGCAGTACTATTCACTGGTGAGGAATTGGTGTTTGGTGAAGGGGTTTGCCGTGGCATAATAACTAGTGAAACGCTTGGTGAGTCCGGTTTTGGGTATGACCCAATATTTTCTCCCGAAGGAGAGGATTCCGGTCGTACTTTTGGGCAAATGGATAAAACAGAAAAAGAGGCCTTTTCACATCGGGCAAAAGCGCTTGAAAGCATAAAAAAGCAGTTGGATTTGCTTGGGCGTTGAGCCGTCATAGTGAAAGAGGGGTCGCATCTGCTCGCGTATGGAGGGGAAGGCATGTCGTTTGGTCGTGTACTATTGTATCTCGCTTTATTGTTCGGCATTGTCTTCCAATTATTCCTCTCTGGTGAGTGGGAAAGTGAGTTGTATGGGTACATCTTTACTGGTTCACTATTGTTACTCGCTGCTGGTTTGTTAATGACTGGTGGAAAACCAAAGAAGAAAAAACCTCGTAAGCGTCAAGTAAGTTCTAAGCCAGATAAAAAGGAAGATGAATTTCAGTTGCCTGAAGCTGTTGTTGAGGATGAGGATGGTGGAAGCCGCCGAGATAGAAAAGTCGCAGCCTCTGCGGAATCGATTGAGTCACAATCTGATGATATTGAAGATGATGTGATTCAACTCGAAGATGATGCAATTGAAGAAGAGGTTCATGTCGCTGAGGAATATGTTGTTGACATAAGTGCTGAACAAGTTGAAGAGGCTGATATTGAAGAATTTGTTGAGGAACGTCGTGGTCAAAGAGCAGAAGTCAAGGCACGAATTGAGATGCGCAGAAGAGGCCAGTTGGCTGAGATTCGTGCATCAGCCGCTCGTATGTGGTCTAAGCAAGATGAAGGTGAAGATTTGTTAGCAACTCTTGCTAAACCAGGGCATGGGCTAACGGTCCTTGATGAGCCAGAACATGTTGAAGCGGGTCATCCATACGGTGCAACATATGTTAGAGTAGATAATGCTAGGATTCTCAAATTGCGAATTCCTTTGGATACAGGATTTATTGCCGCTAGTGAATTTGAAGAAGAGGTTGAAGTGGAACTTGATGAATTACCTCCTCCACCAGCGGGTCTTCCAATCCCTCCCCCTCCTACAGTTAGCCAATCAAAGTTAGACGCTATGAGAGATGAAATCGGGTGATAAGATGTCAGAATCTCTCATAATTGATCGAGTTGCTGTTGAAGGTTCGTATCCATCAGGTGGTGTTGTTGAAGTTTGGACAATCAATAGGCCAGGCAAGTTGAACGCACTAAACAGTGATGTTGTTTCTGATTTGAAAGCCGCTTGTAAAGATGCTGAAAATGATGCTGATGTAAGGGTTGTAGTGATTCGTGGTGCTAGTCCAGAACCTGTTGCGGAAGGTGAGCGGCAAAAACCACCGGCCTTTGTGGCTGGTGCAGATATCACTGAATTTGTCGGTAAGAACTCAAAAGAAATCCGACCAATTTTTGAGAATAATGCTTGGGAAGCGATTTGGAATTTATCCAAGCCCACCATCGCTTCCATTGATGGTTTTGCATTGGGAGGTGGCAGCGAAATCGCATTATCATGTGATTTACGCGTAGCCTCAACTCGTTCAAATTTCGGTACTCCAGAAATCAATCTTGGATTAATTCCTGGAGGCGGAGCAACACAACGATTGGCAAGATTACTAGGCTATGGTAAAGCAATTGAAATGGTCATGACAGGAGAGATGGTTTCAGCTACAGAAGCGTATCGAATAGGCCTTGTTAATCGCCTTTGTGAACCAGAGGAATTACAACACACAACGATGCAACTAGCCACAACATTGGCAACAAAATCACCACTAACAATCAAATCAGCTAAAGAAGCGGTAAGAGGTGCATTAGAACGTGGCATGGCAGAAGGTCTAGAGCATGAAAGAGACCTATTCTGCGCACTTTTCGATACAGAAGACATGGAAATAGGCGTAAACGCATTTGTTAATCGAGAGAATCCTGAATGGAAAGGACTCTGAGGGAAGGGGTAAATCTTGTCACAAAGCGATATACCATTAGTTGAGGCAAAAGACCTTGGAAAGGCATTTGGTGATTTTGTCGCTCTTCACCCATTGAATGTGAAGGTCGCTGCTGGAGAATTTTTCGGAGTCTTTGGACCTAATGGGGCAGGTAAATCCACTTTCATCAAGTTACTCACAGGTCAACTTAGACCCACCATGGGTGGTGCTAGGGTATTGGGGATTAATGTTAGAGCAGACCCACGCATGGTTAAGGCGAATGTTGGGATTGTACCTGAATCAGAAAGCCCACCTTCATTTCTCACAGCAGCAGAATATCTTGAATTCGTCGCTCGTCTTCGTAATTTAGATGAGATTCCAGAAAAAGTCACTCATTGGTTAGATTGGTTTGGTATACCAGACAAGCGAAACACTCTGTGCAAGGATTTGTCAAAAGGACAGCGACAAAAAGTGATGCTCGCAGGTGCGTTTATCCATAACCCCAAGTTACTTTTCCTAGACGAGCCGTTCGTCAACCTTGACCCAATTTATCAACGGAAGTGCCGTAATTTATTGATGGAAATAGTTGATGATGGTGGTACTATTTTTCTCTGCACCCACATCTTAGAAGTTGCTGAGAGAGTATGCACAAGAGTGGCTGTTATTGATCGCGGACATGTGCTAGCCGCAGGAACCATTGATGAGTTGAAAGACAACGATGATGAAACTCTTGAAGATGTATTCATCAGACTTGTGGGTTCATCGTTTGAAGAAATCGAGGCGATGGAAGGTAGTGAGGAGGAGTGACGGTGCTCACCAATTATCGTCCACCTCAACTTGCAGATTCATTTTGGGTTACTTTTAGAATGATGTTTAAGGAAGAGTGGCGGCAGGCTGTTGACTTTTCTCGCAGACGTCATATCGCACTCTTTCCTGTTATGCTAGCATTGTTGTCACTGATTTTGACAGTCGGATTGAGATATCTTACTGGCGAAGTTTTGGTTTCATCGGATTCTGAAGATCAAGCGTTTACTTGGGACCAGTTGAAATTATACATGCACGGTGGAATCTTTGCATTTTCGCTATCAATGGGCTCGTTTGCTTTCATTGGTAGAGTCATGGTTTCTCAACGAGCAGGTGGAAAAAATTTCCTGCTTGCAATTCCTGCAGTGCAACCACTTGATTTGGTCACCAATTACTTTGCATATTACTCAAAGGAAGTATCCTACTATGTTTTGATATTATTAATTCCAACAATAATTGGTATGGCAGGGGGAATTATGCTTGAACAATTCGCTGGCCTTTCAACACCACTTGAATGGGCTTCACTTC
>JAQXFA010000128.1 GCA_029250565.1 Candidatus Thalassarchaeaceae archaeon | reverse complement strand
GTATGTTCTATTTCAGCACTTGATGGCCGACATGGAAATGGTGGGTATCGCTTCAATCCTCTAGGTGCAGGCGCACATGGAATAGTCAAATCGTTTGGTAGAGAGAGGCCAAATATCAGAGCAAGAGCAATTGATGTTGCGCCTGAACTACTGGTGAATGCAGATAAATTAGCGACAACAATACTCAGTGAAATAGAGCACATGGGTCCTCGTGAAATTGGAATTGATGGTGATGGTAGAAGATGGCAGGTTTGTATCTATGATGAAGCCCATGAATCTGAACCGCAGTCACTAAAATCAGATGATGTGTTTATTGTATCCGGGGGTGGTTCAGGAGTTACAGCCGCCTGTATTGTTGGGCTAGCACAAGCAAATCGGGGAATAGGCAGTCACTTTGCATTATTAGGACGCACCAAACTTGACGCCAATCTTTCAAGTTTAGCCGATGCATCAGAAGAAACTCTACAGCAAATGAAGATGGAATTACGAGAACAGATGCAAGGTGATTCTAAGTCCGGCAAAGTTACAATCGTTGATTGGGAAAAGGCATGGTCAAAGATTGTTCGTTCAATTGATATCCATAAAACCATTTCAGACATAGAAGAAAGTGGCAATACTGCATCCTATCACTCCTGTGATGTAACAGTTAGTAGGCAGGTCAGAAAGGTTCTCAAGAAGTTGAAGAAGAAGCGCTCTCCGATAACTGGAATAATTCATGGAGCGGGTATTGAAGATTCAAAAATGGTTGCTGACAAGGATTGGGATACCTTTAGCAATGTGATGTCAGTCAAGGTTAATGGTTGGCAGTCTCTAATTAATTCTGTAAAAGACCACAGCGAAGAACTACGATATTGTTGTTCTTTCACTTCAATCGCAGGTCGATTTGGTAATGGGGGGCAAACCGATTATGCCGCAGCAAATTGTATACTCGATGCAGAAATGTCACGTCTTGCACACATCGATTCAGAACCTCACGGTGTTTCTTTGGCATGGACTGGTTGGCAAGATGTTGGCATGGCAACTCGTGGCTCTATTGAAAGCGTGTTTGAGGAAGCAGGTATTGAGACAGTTTCAGTTGAGCAGGGTGTATCTCTGTTCGTTGATGAAGTAATGAGAGGTGGTAAACGTAGAGTCGTACTTGCAGGAAGCCTTGGAGTTCTGAATGATGATGGTTCTGACCGAGAACCTCCACAGCGCTTGCCACCTGATGTTTCAGAGTTGTTGGCTGACGCAAACCGCTTCCCATTTGTAGACAAAGTTGTGGCCCACCAACCATTTGATTCACTGTCATATGAGTGTACAATAGATGCCAATAATTACCCATTCCTAGAAGACCATGCTATCGACAATGTGCCATATCATCCAGGGGTAATGGCTCTAGAAATGTTTTCACAAGGAGCACAATTGTTGTGGCCCCCGTGCTCAGTAATAGGTTTCGCAGGAGTTAGGTTTGGTTTACCAATTAAATTGCTGAAAAAAGAACAAAAATTGAGATTGGTTGCTGAATTCTCACATCAAAATTCAGAAAATGTCTGGGTTAAATGCAGATTAGAATCTGATTTGATTAACAAATCTGGAGAGGTATTCGGAGAGCCAAGAATACACCACAGAGGATTAGTTAGGATGCTGAAGAAAGATGCAGATCGAGGATTATTGAAGTTACCATCAATCGGCACACCTTCAAGAGGTGGTGTAGCCCTTGGTTCAGATTTTGTTTACCAACGATTCTTCCACGGTCCTAGATTCCAATCACATGGCGGAATATTGAGTGGATGTAACATTGATGAGATGTTTGGTGTTGATGGTATTGCATTATCTCGTCATCAATTACCAAATACAAATCAATTCTCTGCTGGAGATGTCACATTAGAAGCTCAACCGATGTTAATCGAAGCCTGTTTCCAGAACGCCGGAATGATAGCAATGGAAATTGATGGTTTGCAATCTCTACCAGTTGGAATTGAAATGCTTGAGTTGATTAGAACTCCTGAAAAGACAGATTCCCTAAGAATGCGCGCTTTGAGGAGAGGTACGGAAGACGATGGAGTAACTGTACACGATTGCTTAGTTGTGAATCAGGATGGTAAACCGGTTGTCGCTATGAAAGGCTTGCGATTGAAGGGCATGGCGCCCATTTCGGAAAGCAATTCATTTACGTTGAATCGCAATTGAAAAATTGAATTTCCAATTGGTGAATGGGATGTGGAAACCGGCCTCAAACCCCCTTCAGTTGAGTCTTCCGGAAACTGTTGATGGCGAATTCCATGCAGTTTGGATGAACACCCGAACCCCTGCTCCATCTGATGCCATACCAGATATTTCCAATCTCCATTTTGTAGATCCAATTGAGGCTCAGTCTTTCAAAGTTGCAAAGCGGGCTGAAGAACATGCTGCGGGTCGTTTTCTTATTGCCTATCTTCTACAACAAAATGGTTATGTTGTTGAGGATTATCAAATCAAGAGGGATGAATATCGTAGGCCAATTTTAATTGGGCCAGAACCGATTTCAATTTCTATTACTCATAGTGGTGGATTAGCTATTGCAATCATCGGGCCAACTGAATTATCAGTGGGGATCGATGTAGAACCCGATTCCGGACGTCAACGTAATTTGCTACCACTCATGGCTTCAGGTGATGAATTGGAAAAACTTGAGACTGCATGGGACCAAAATACAGATGCGGCTAGCACACTAACCAACTTAGTCTGGGTTGTAAAAGAGGCAATTCAGAAAGCAACAGGACTTGGGATGGGACTGGCACCTCAATCTTTTGAGGTACTAGGAAAAGAAGTAATCACAATAAATTCTCAATCATATCGGATTCATTCCTGGCAACCACTTTTTGAAGGTCGGGTAACCAATGTGGCTCTAGCCCATATAACAGATAAAGTGTAGTAGATTTACTCACTAATCTCTGCATCAATTACATTTTCACTAGCATCAATACGCTTTGCAAGCCAGAACGTGAAGCTTATTGCAAGTATCCAAAGAGGAACATTTGCTCGATAGAACATTTCGTAAGCAATAATATCTGTTTTCCCTGAACTAATGAGATATCCAAGTGCAAAGAACCCAGCAAGTATGCCGATAGATTGGCCTAAGAAAGCAACAAGGCTTGCCATACCAATTCCACGATTTCTCTCTTCATCATTAGTGAATTTAGCCATTAAAGCATCATTTGAAACTAGAAGCATGGGGTAAATTGGAACCATAAATATGAGCACAGCAATCATCGGCGGAAGACCGATGCTGAATATTGACCACAGAGTTCCATATGCGGCTGCTGACCAAAGTAGAACAGTTTGTGGCCCACGGTCATCGCACACTTTTCCAATTACAGCATACAAGATTAGGACGGCAATCACAGCCCACGCTTCTAACAGGCCAGTGAAGTCAACATCAAACCCAACAACTTCGAGATAACGCAAGGCGGTTAGAACAACAGCACCACGTGGTATTGCAACTAGAGTTACTCCTAAGAGACAGAGAATTACCCATTTACTTTCAAATCGAAATATGCCTCGGAACATTGACATTTTTTCGGAGAATGTTAACTTGACCACTTCGGGTTTTTTGCCACCCTTCAACATCCATACAGGCCATGAAAATTCATCTCCTTCAAATTTCATTATCATCCATGCACCGATTGCCAATACAGGAACTGATGCTCCAACAATACCTAACATCGCAAATGTGGCGCTAGTAGGTAATAGAAACACATACAATTTACTGCATAACATTGAACCAATCGCTGCCGCAAATGAAGCGAATGCATACAGCACTCCAAGGAACTCGCCTTTTTGTTCAGGATACCATTCAGTACCAACTGCAACAGCCATACGTACAGCAGAAAATAGGGCAACCTGTAAAATTGAGACAAGGATGTAAGCCTCAAGTGGCAGGAATGGGAATGTTAACATCAGTACTGATGAGCCTATGGCTGCAAATGCCATCAGTTGCTTACGATGTCCCCATTTATCTGCTATTGCACCCCAAATAGGGCCAAATGCCCCAAGCGCAAAAGCGAGCAAACAAAGATGGAGAATCACGATATCTTCTGATGCACCTAACTCACGGGTGTGGAATGTATAGAGGATTAGAGCGTTGTTTATTCCAGCGATCAAGAACGTAGTTGCCAAAACTAGGCGTTTCAAATCACCTTCTTTACCTGGGCCATGACCTAGTTCCTTACCATTCTCCTCAAGAGTTTTGTATCGTCCTTTAAGCCAGAATCCTACTCCAACAAGAACTGGTATTGTGAGGAAAAATAATGTGTTCTTGAGGCTACTTGAGAGAATACTTGGTCCCTTTGGATCCATCATTTCAACGACTTGATTGGTCATACCATGGTTCCCAGAAGAATCGTTCCACATTACATGAGCAGAGAGAATTACCCCGTCATGCCATTCTTCAATTTCCCAACGGTAGATTCCGTTATCGGACTTAACACCCTCTCCTGTTGGCTGAAGCATTAGTTCATTGCCACCGTCATCAGCGTGCAAAATTAGAGTTTCTTTCACCAACTGTTCTTCTGCAAGAGCCCATCTTGCTTGAGCTGCCCAAACGACTTCGCTTCGAGAGTAGTTCTCCCCTTCACCTCTGAATGGGGTGCCTTCACTCTCTAGGTAAGGGTCATCAATTTGGTACATTCCAGCAGAGATTGTTAGGTTGGTAGGGGTTTCAATTGAGCCCCAGTGGATTGTGCACTCACTATTCTCTAAGCCTACAAGCACCTCGTCGCTATTAACAGTCCAACGGATTGAAAGAGTTTGGTCAATTGAAATATTATCCGGCAGATTCCCACCAGTGAAATCAATACGCTGTTTCTCCTCTGATAGTGATATTCCCCCACTATTTATTTGGTCTAATTCAGTACCATCAATGAAAAGGGCGAGGTCAATGTTTACTGGGCCATTACCTGTAGCCCAAAGTGAAAAATTCCAATCTTCACTCCCAATTGGAGCGTCACGAACAAAACTAGGAGTGGTGAGTGTTGGACCATCTGATGGCCCTGAACCCCCTCCTATCAGAAAATTATGAGTGTACATTTCGGTGCGCTCAACGAATTCAGGAGATAGGGTATCTTGGCTATACGCAAATAATGTAGTCATGCGTATTTCAGGCTCATAATCAACATCAGGTGGAAGCACATCTTCTTGAGCAGTAGCCAATGGTAAGGCAAAGGTTGACAATAACAAAACGAGGCTAAGTACAATGATTTCCCTCATTTTCATTCCTCCTCGTTGATTTGGTTTGATGAGATGGTTTGGTATCTATCCTTTCTACTTGGATAGAATACAAGCAATATGCCAAATAGAAATAGTAGTGGTGTTATGAAAACAGCCATAATATCAATATCGAGTTTTTCGAAAGCAATATCCCAAAGTGGTACATTAACGGGTAGAAAGAGAAAGATGAAAGCGACTCCAACCCAGTTTCGGCCCCTCATAATTTGAGGTGCGGGGGCTACTAAACATCAAGCCTCCCATAGACGCGGTTAAGTCTGAGAGGTCAGTCGGCGGGCTACGCGTTCGTGATGTAGGGGTAGCATCAGAGGTTTCCAACCTCTTCGCCCGGGTTCAAATCCCGGCGAGCGCACTTCGTTTCTAGCGATACTTTCTACTTTAGTTGCGAGTAATGCCAAATGAATTACTCAAGCATCGCCTTCAACACGAGGCGCAAGGAAATAAACAACGTTAGCACCACCATCGGCGAATTCAAATTCTAAACGAAGTGGATAGTTTTCACCAAACTTAGCAGTCACCTTATCCACAGTAGATTCTATTCGCTTGGCTAATGGAAGTAGATATTGCAAACTGTATTGGCTCTTGACAGGGTTATTACAATTTAATTCTTGTAATTCTCCAGCATCATAACTCACATTGACTGCATCTGATTCACCTGTTACATTAACACTAAATCGTGTTTGATCAATCGAAAATGTGACCAAGTCACCAACTTGTTCCGCTGCTTTCAAAGCGCGAGCAAATTTAGCACCAGAAAGGCTGACGGAGATATCTGTATCAAGTTCAGGGACCTTCGGCTCTTGCATATTTTGGCGGTCAAGTGGGCGAATAGTACGCTCAATTTCACCGACTCTGAATTCAACTTTACCAACACTGTCATTATAGTCGATAACAATCAAATCACCTGCTCCAGCAAGTTGTACAAGTTTGGAAATTTTTGACAATTCCAATCCTAGAACTGAATCAGTTACTTCATACGATTCAAAGGCAGCAGAGTCAACTTCCATCTGAATCATTGCCACGTGGCTCGGGTCTACGACCCTCACCACGAGTTTATCATCTTCAAAATTGAAGCGAGCTTCCTCTACCAAAGTTGACAAAATGTCAACCACCATTCTGAAGGTTTCTTGACGGGCTGTTATGTTCATCATGTCGGTCCCATACCCCTGCTATACATCGTGTCTTTCAAAGGGGGCACTAAAGGCTTCGCTATGCGATGGCTCTCAATTTTCGCTCAATTAAGACTCTAAAACAACTCTACTTTCGTTGTTCATCTCGCTCTGCAACTGGTCGGTCAAGTCGCAAAACATCAACATCTATTGTTGGCTTATCATTTTGCATGAGTTCTTTACATCGATCCATAACATCCTCATTCATTTCACCAGCGAATGAAAAGAGAGGAGCGAAACCGTCCTCACCTCTGTCACGGTCTCCCATGTTTTCTCTTTGATGGTGCTCACGTGATGGTTGTGGATGTACTAC
>JAQXFA010000127.1 GCA_029250565.1 Candidatus Thalassarchaeaceae archaeon | reverse complement strand
TACTAATGATCCGATGCCTTCAAGGAAAATTGCTGGTGCTCCTTCAACTTCATGGATGAAGCCTTCTATTGAGGAGATTGCGCACCAAGACACGCCGTCAATCTTCGCAACTTCGCCGACAATTGTTGCCTTCACTGTAATCGGGTGAACCCAAGAGGTCAATAAACAAGGTGCGCAAAAATTCGCTTATTCTTCTCGTCTCTGGTGTGAACGAGCAACTCCTCGGCGGGGCTGAGTTTTGCTTCTCCCACCTCTTCTAGAACCATGTTTCTTCTTCTTTGATGTCTTTGGGTTATCTGCTTCTTGTAATTGAGATAATCCTCCAGTCTCAAGTATTCTGGCCATATCTTCCATTGATAATGTACCACCACTCATCGCATGTTCTCTGAGTTTGTTGATTCGCTTGCGAACCTTCCTACCTCGCTTTTCATCTTCCTTGCGAATTCTACTAAATGATTCGAGACGGCCAACTTCTCGTTTTACACTGCGTAATTCAGAGCGTTGGCGGCGAATAGCCTCCAGCATTTTTTCGATACGGTTATTGAGATCTTTCTCTTCCTTTCTGCTGATTTTTGTTCCTTCTAAACGAGGATTTTCATCAGCTGCTTTTGCAGCAATCCCACTTGATTCTTCTTGTAACCCGTCAAGTTTCTTGATGGTTTCTTTTTGCATTCTAATCATCTCAACAAATTGTTGATGTGATGTATCTGACTGAACCTTGAGTTTGTGCATTATCTTAAGTTCAAAGAAGAATGAAAATTTTTGTATTTCATTGGCAAGATTAGGTGCGCGACTAGGGTCCTCGCGAATCGATGTCAAATCTCTCCATGTTCGCTTGAGCAATCGTTCTATTAGATTCAAAGGAGGAGAAACTCGTATGTTGATATCATCACGAATTGATTTTGCCTCATTGATTTGTTTATTCCGTTCACGTAACTCATTCAACAAATCTCGGCGTTCTTTTGAAACGCCTCCTGAATTATACAGGGCTGTGCGGAGTACTTGTACCGTGGAAATCAATGATTTCCGTTCACTTTCTAAAGATTCAAGTTGAGATTCCATTGCTCTTGCAGATGCTTTGTTATCGTTGAGCATATCTTCAATTTCATGAGTTTCAAGTTCTCTTAGATCTTCAAAGAAATCTCGGCGAGTTGATTTTTTCCCCTTATTACCCCTGTTCGACTTCTGTTTCTTATCGCCGGGTGATTTTTTCTTGGGCTTGGAATTAGTTTGCTTACTCATTCTTCCTCACCCCCCTGATTTTTCACAGCAGGTCTTTGTGGCATACTAGATGGCTTTCCTTCTGCCACCATGCGACTAGCAGCCATCAAGTCTCCAGTGCCATCTTTTAGGTCCTCAAAACCATTTTCTATTCGATGATTCCAGTAACCAACTATGTCATCCGCAGATGATAGGAGTGATTTGGAACGGTTAAGTTGACCTTGTGCTTCACGGTGTACTTCCTTATGTTCTGCATACTTGGTATGATGTTCCCCACTTACTTCAGCTAAATCAACTAATTTTACATGTGCTGCGTCAGCATCTTCGAGTAGTTGTCTGTGCTTTTCCCAACCTTCTCGATATTCTTTCAATTCAGGGTTTGAATCAAGTCTTTGTGTGACCCATTCTTCATGAGAACGAGTAAGTTCACGCATTTGCCGTAGTAATTTTCTTTCACTATTCAAATCTAGAGCAGACGTTTCAACTTTCTCATCAATCTCTGCCAATTTTTGTGCAAGTTTTTCCTTTGCCCATCCTGGATTTGGATTTTTGAGTTTTTTCTCTTGTATCAAAGTTTCACGTAGGCTGGTGAGTTTCTTCCGTAACTCTTTTGCTTCGGATTGGAGCGAATCTCTCTTCGCTTTCAAATGTGAAACTTCATCAGTTGCCTTATCCCTTTCTTTCAGAGCAGTTTCCACTAGTGGATTCAATTGATCTAGTTCTTGTTTTCTATCACGAACAATCTTTGGGAGGGTATCACTTAATTCGTGACGGCGGGCAATAATTGCTTGTGCCACTTCCTCTGGAGTCATGGCAAGTAGTGTGTTGACGTCCATAGGCAAGCCGCCCACCTAACTATCTCTGATAAAGGTGAGGTTTTGCTATCCGTAGGATAGTAAAGGTCATTCATCCGTCTTGACGCAGGCGTTAACGATGAGGGCCTCCTATGTCCGCCAGACTTTTGCAAGTCTTTGCGTTCTATTACTTGTAATCCCTCTTCTTTCTGTGGTTTCAGCCAATGGTTCAGGATTACTTCTAGACTCAACAACTCTAGTGGTGGTTGGTGATTTAGAAGAAGGAGTAGGTGATGTGAACATTTCAATTAATGTCCAATCTCACGATGTTGCTTCTGTAGGTGCACTTAATATGACACTTGTTGAAGGTGAGAGCACAATTATCACTAGCGAAAATGTTTCACTTAATCTTACTTCAGATGAAATAATAACTATTCAATTCAATATTTCACAACTAGCAATTGGCCAATACACGATGAATCTACAACTCTTTGGCGAGGTGGGGACTCCATTTGCCAACCATACTGAGTCAATCAGCCAATTTGTGAAGAGATTAGCACCAGCTAATGCTGAAGTCAGTGATACTAGTCAATGGCAGATCATTCCAGTTAACTCAATCAGTGGCGAAGCCAGTGGCAATTCGTCATTTAGGGATGGTGATACTGGTTGGGCAGAAGTCCCTGTAAGCAATTCCGGTGAAGTTGACTTCAATGGTAGTATTGGGTTTGCAGTTGACGAAGGACCTTATCTCTTTCAAAACCTAACAATTTCACCACAATCTTCAACACCAGTTAATTTTACAATACCACAACTTTTTGAAAGTAATTTGACAACATTGAAAGTAAATTTGTCAGGGCTAGTAACTACTCACGATATTTCAGTCGGTCCACCACCACTAGCAAGATTGGATATTATTGCAAATGTAGACAATTCTACCCCTCAGTTAGGGCAGCAGGTTATTTGGACAGTGAATTTGTCTAACTCAGGGGAGTTGTCATGGATAGGGGAACTACAATGTACATTTTCTAATTCAGTGGTGTTTAGTGAATCTTTCTTTGTAAATTATGGAGAGGGGCAATCACGACAATTCTCACTTTCGGTTCGGCCTGGTACTTTGGATTGCTCAGTAATTACTACTGACAGACTTCATGATGATTCAGTAACTAGTTTTTCACATACATACGATATGGATGCCGCACATTTCTCTACAGCAGGTAGTGCCGGTTTAGCTATTGTAGGGACTAATTTCCATGTCGGTGATGACTTACAAGCAACACTAATCGCCCATAACGGGGGTGATTACCAAGGGAATGCAAGGCTTTCAATTAGTGACTCTGGCGGTTCTTCTGAAGGTTTGCCAAGGCAATTTTCGGTTGGCAACAGTTTGCAATTAGATGTCAGCCACACACTTCAAGGAAGTGCAGGAAGTCGTATTCTATATTGGGCTGTGATAAGTGAAGATGGTTTAGTTGATGCAAATCTTTCTGGCCAGATTGAAGTCCAAGTTTCACCATCACAACAATTGGAGGGAGAAATCACATCTGTTGATTGGACTACATCTGATGGATTAGTTACTGAAATTGACTTACAATTGTCGGAAGGGCGTTCTCGCATAGTCAGGGTTCAGGTTGGCCATTCAAATGGCGATGATTCTGTAACAGTGATTGATACTGATGTAGAATTGGCACCAGGGCAGCGTTCTCTTTCCTTCGATTTAGGTGATCCTTCGGTTGCTGAGGAGGTGTGGCTATCACTGGAAGTTACTGATTGGGCTCCTGCACCATTATCGCAAATGAATTCCACACGCTCAGCTAGTGAACCAGATGTTCAGCCAAGTGCAATCCTAGGGGTATCGAATCCTGCAGTTCCAGTTAGTGGCGAGTCTGTTACAATAGCCTACACGTTGTCAAATGATGGTAGTGACAATATCGCCGGGGGAATTTTAGTGCTCAAAGTGTCGTCAACCAATGAAATTCTGTGGCAAGAGTCAGCACCATTGGTAGAAGCGGGAGACAGCCAATCAGGTGAGATTAGCGTGGATAATTGGCCATCAGGAGTATCTGTGGGTCTACACCTTGAATGGCGCAGTGGCGAAAGTCAAACAATCACAACGAAATCATATCCATCCAAAGCTCCAACCGTTTCTGATTCATTTGAAATTCCTTGGGCAGCCATCATTTACGGGGCCATAGCTGGTATTGTCATCTCTGCAGTAGCACGATTCGTATTTGTGTGGCAAGGAGAAGACCCAGATGAGAAGAACCAACAGCGGGCACAGAGGCGTGAGGCCAGAGCGACTGCAAAAGAAGATGCCAAAAAGATTAGGCAGGAGAAGATAAATCCTACAGGTAAACAGGAAGTTGGATGCCCTTCATGTGGTATGACATTGCGTGTCCCGAATGATTATGACGGCCAAGCACGTTGCCCAGCATGTACACATGTATTCCCTGTAACTCCTATTGAAATATCTGAACCTGAGCCACAAAAGGTAATCAAAGATGATGAAGACATTGAGGACATTGTGGCGTCAGAAATATCACAAACAACTAGTCGAGAATTGAAGAAGAAAGTTGCCGCAGTTTCTTCACAAAAACCCACAAAAACTGAACAAGTGAAGAAAAAGGAAGCAAAGCAACAGAGCACTGAACCTATGATTGCATCTTCAAATTCAGGAGGAGATGAAATCCGCTGCCCATCTTGCGCACAGAGATTGAAGGTACCTTATGATAGGAGACCAATTACAGCCAAGTGCCCGCGATGTGAAATTAAATTCATGGCTGAAAAACAATGAGGTAGAAACATGTCTATTCCTATTCAAGAAGATCAAGAGATGTATCTCAAAAAACTGTTTCA
>JAQXFA010000126.1 GCA_029250565.1 Candidatus Thalassarchaeaceae archaeon | reverse complement strand
AAATATTCAAGGCATCATCAGAGTCAATATATGCATCATATTGCGTACCAACCCTCGTTCCAACTAACAAATCTTGATGGGTCCACCAAGTACCATATGAGGACAAATGAAGGCCATTGTTAGAATCTAGCCAAAGCACATTCTCAGCCCCGTCAGAATCAAGTAAAAGAGTGATTTTTGAGACTAGGGACTCATTTTGAATAGTTCTCATGTTCCATAACCCACTTGCTCTCTGATATGCCACCCTGAGGAATCCTGACTCGTTTGTGTAAGCAATATGTATCAGTTCGCGCTCATCAACAATGATTGAGCATTTCTTTCCAAGTTCTACTCCGCCAGCATCAATTTGAGTAAGAGTCGTGCCACCACCAAATTCGAGTGTGGCAATCCACACACCTCCTGTATCCTGGTGTAAACAACCTCTAGCCCTACCTCTGTCATCTCTTGAAAGTTCTATTTCATCAAAAGTTAGAGATGTATTCAGGGCAGTTGTTTGCCAAACATCCATTCCTCGAGTTGAATCAACTAACCAATCTGTTGCGTTGATAATCATAGTTTGGCCAGCAAATTGTTCACCACTGCCATTTGAAAATGAAGTGCTAGGGGCAATCACTTGGTTTTCCTCTAGAGATGTTTCTTCACTTGGTGATATTGAGAGGATTGGAGTCAGTACTGAAATTAACATCAAAAGTATCAATGCTGAAGAAAGTAGCAACTCTCTGCTTGCTACTCTTTCGGCCCCCATGGGGCCGATGGAAAACACGTTCCTGTAAAAGGGTAGTCAATAGATGTGGGAACCGTTAGACTAGTAAAACGAATAAGTTAACAGCCACTAGGACAATCGTGGAACAAGATGTAACCCTGCTGATAGCGGCAGGAGAGATTGATGATAAAACCACAATAAAAACTTCTTGTGAAACAGCTGCAAGAGTGGTTGCTGTTGATGGCGGTCTCAAGCATCTGAGACTCCTGGATATAGCACCCGACATCATTGTCGGCGACCTTGATTCAGCAAGTGAAAGTGACGTTGTTTGGGGGCGCGAAAATGGCGCTGAAATTATACACCTAAAAGAACAAAATTCAAGTGACCTTGCAAAGGCACTTAACCTCTGCACTGAACGGCAATGGTTACAAGTTCAAATCGCCGGAATAGAGGGTGGTAGAATGGACCACCAACTAGGTAGTCTTGCTTCTATTTCGGATGCTCCAATCAACCTGAATATCAAAGCCGAACTTGCAGATACAACGTTGACTAGAATTAACGCCAACCAACATCATGAACAAAAATTTTCTGGCACATTTTCACTATTCAGTTTTGGCCAATCTGTCGTCACTTTGACTGGCGCAGAATGGAATCTAAAGAATGAAATTGTGACCTTTTCAACTAAGGGACTTTCCAATCAATCCGAAGGCACCATACACATAGAGGTACATTCAGGCGACTCACTCATTCTCCTAACCAACAAAAAATGAGATTTGTTAGTAACCAATCATTTCCAGATGGCTGAATCAGCCCATGGTAATCCAATATAAATTCCAATCAATTCTAGAATTATGTAATTCCAAATGAAATAAATAACGAAAGTGGTAGTTAATACCGCCAAAGTCGTATTGATTATTCGTCTCCTATCCTTCTTTACTTGGTCAAGAGTACAGATTCCACTACTACGGAAATGAATTACTAAGCCGGCACTGACCATGGCGATTGCAATAGCGTAAACAATTGGACGGGCAATTCCATAGTACAAATCATTCGATAATTGATCGGCTGCTACTATTGCTGATGAACCAGCAAAAAGAACCCAAACTACGCTAGGGAGACAGCACATAGAGGCAGTAACAGCCCCAAGCCCGATAACTTTCCACAGCGATTTTACTTCCGAAATTATGTCCTCATCTAGTGTTGAATCTTGAACCATCTCACAAACGCCTGCCGATTCTTTCATTTCATCTAACAATTGATTGAAGGGCCCTGTTTTGATTCAATCCTAGACTTCTGAGTAAGACACCCATTGTCCAGACACTTGATCAAACCAATCAACAGCACCATCAGGATGTTGTCGCCAGTAAACTCCTGTTGGATCTACGTAAGATGGCAAACCATCAGAGTCGGGTTCTAATGCCATAGCATTAACATCACCAAATGCCATTTCTTCCTCACCCCGACGATTCCACATTGCACCGCCAAATAATCCCAACAAAATTGCAATCCCGATTCCAATAATCAAAACAACCCCTTGGGCTGCTAATATTGACCCACCGAAGAATGGTGTTGGTTCATATTCTTCACCAAGCGAACGTTCTGGCCACATATTTTCAGGCCCTGCTGCTTCTAGAACTTCAGCGGATACTTCGCCAATAGGCGGTAAGCGAACAAGATTGAATGCTCCTCGAGTTGATTGCCCTTCTGGTGAAGTCACAGTGACTCTGACCTTACTGAATCCTACTTGCCAAAGACGGCAATCAACTGTTGAAAAACCAGGGACAGAAACTTCTTCTCCCCGAGGATCTGTGATTTCCCACTCAACAGCCATCAGTGCCATTACAGTTCCAATTGATGGTTCAATAGCCACAGTACATGGTGAGCCAACTTCGTCATTATTACCAGACACATTGAGTGTGAATACAGGTGGAGGTAGTGAGTGAATGGTGAAATCTTTAGTTGCTGAAGTTGAGAATCCAAGAGTGTTTTGGTAAAACATTTCCAAGTGATAATCACGAGCAGGCCAAGTTGAGCAATCAATATCTGAAAGGTCACCAGGGACAAGCCACGGTGTACCACTTAGGGAGATAACACCAGTCGCACCATAGATATCACCTATCTCATCGAGGAACACCCTTTCAACCACACAATCATCACCCAAGAAAATAGTAGATGCTGCCTCTAAATCAAATCTTAAGTAAGGCGCAGAGAGGCTTGCCATCAATTCATATTCACCAAAATCTTCTGAGAAAACTATCATGTTAGACTCAGCGTCCCATACCTTCATTCTAACAATAAAAGTACCATCACCCCAGGCCTGAACATCTGTTGAACCGAAGTATGGGCTCGTACGGTTGAAGGTGAGATTATCCCAAAACGTGAGTGTCATGCCTGCATGTTCCACATCAATTTGAACTGCTGCCTCGGCATAGTGTGAGGTCGTGTTGAGAAGATAGACGATTCTGATGGTATCCCGATCACCATCATTGTCTAAATCTAGCCTGTCAGCTCTTGAACTATCAACTCCAATGTGTGGAGCATCTTGGGCTGAAACAACTGGTGCAAAGAGAGGCACTAGCAGAATAATAAGCGTAAACAACGCAATGCCATGTTTATTCAAGGACTTCACCCCCATCCTCTTCACGTAAAGCCGTAACAAAAAGGAATGTTAAGATGAAAATAATAATCGGAGGTAGGAATGTGAATATTGAGGATGATGGGTTTTCTGACATCAATGAAATGTGAGCATTGATGGTACCGTAAGAGTCGCTGAAACCATCGCTATTGGAATCTGGACAACCCTGCAAATCGATGGACGAGGTGCCTGCCTCAGTAGGGCAGTCATCCCTTAGACTTCCCATATTGTTGTCACCATATCCATCGCCATCTTGGTCAGCCCATTGAAGGCGATTTTTAGGGAATGAATCTGCATCTCCCTCTGGATTTGCTAACCATGTTTCATCAGGATCAGAGTAACCATCTCGGTCAATATCAGGACATCCTAAACGATCGATTAGAGAAACTCCGAGGCTAACTTCCTCAAATGGACAAGAATCTGGTTGGTGACCAAAACTGTTGTCTCCAAACCCATCGCCATCGGAATCTGCCCATTGACTGGGGTCATACGGGAATCGGTCTCCCATGTCACTATATCCATCATTATCTGAATCTGTGCAACCATGACGGTCCTCACGACTGGTCCCTGGTGTTTCCTTGCATCGGTCTGGGCTTGTTGCCCCTGCTGCCTGATTATCGCCAAAACCATCACCATCAATGTCTTCCCACTGAGTTGGATCATTGATGAAAGCATCTGCTTCACCAAATGGATTTGCTAGCCAACCAAGTTCAGGTTGAGCATTTGAAGAGCCATCACCATCTGTATCTGGACAACCCCAGCGGTCTCGGTAAGATTTGCCAAAGGTTGCAACACAGGAGTCTGATTGCCAAGCACCAAGTTCTTGGTTATCGCCAAAACCATCACCATCAACATCATGCCATTGAGTTATTTCATCGGGGAATGCATCACCAAAACCAGATGGGTGTGCTAACCAATTACCATCGGCGTTTGAATATCCATCACCATCTGAATCGGGGCAGCCAAAACGGTCGTGATGACTACTTCCAATCCTATTGACACAAGAATCGGGCTCAGAACCTGAAAGGTTGTCTCCGTATCCATCACCGTCTAAATCAGCCCACTGAGTTGGCTCATCTGAAAAATTGTCAGCCTGCCAAGCATCAGATGCTGTGTTATCACCATAACCATCTCCATCTGTGTCAAGCCACTGAGTTGGATTGTCAGGGAAGGCGTCTGGGTTTGTGCCAAGTGGGTTATCACCAAAACCATCCAAATCCCTGTCTGCCCACTGAGTTGGGTCATTTGGGAACGCATCAGCACAGTGGGTTTCATCGCTCTGACAAGGAACTGGGTCGTATGTCCAATTCATATCCGGATTAGACCAGCCATCTCCATCGCTATCTACGCAACCAAATCGGTCTTCTGTGGAATTGCCCCATTCTGCTGGGCAAAAGTCTGGCTGAGTTGCATTTTCAACAAATTCTCCAATCCCTGTTCCATTTCTCAATACCCCCCAACTCATATCTGCCCAATTATCACCGAAAGAATCTGAATCAGTATCATGCCATTGAGTATTATCTTGGAAAAATGCATCAGCACCGTCTGAAATATACCAAGGCGTGTCTGACCATAGTGATGTTGGGTCAGGGTCGGACCATCCGTCTGCATCAGTATCAGTGCAACCATTTCGGTCTTGTGTTGAATGTCCGTAAAAATCAGGACATCCATCAGGGTTTGTAGCCGGTGCAGGATTGTCACCAAAATCATCACCATCTGAATCGTGCCATTGAGTGTTATCACTAGGGAAAGCATCTGCTCCTTGAGTTACAGACCAACCAGAACTAGGATCACTATATCCATCTCCATCAGAGTCTGGACAACCATTTCTATCTGATGTTGAATCTCCAGGTGTGTCATCACAATCATCGTTATTATCGGTAAATCCGTCATCATCTGTATCCCGAGATCCGGTCTGAAGTTGAGGTGTTACATCATAATCGAATTGACTCGAAAACCATCCATCTGGTACTGCTTTAATGCGGAAAAAATACCAGTCATGGGATGTTGCAGTGGCTGCAATATTTCTAGTTCCATCATTTGCAAAACTTGTAGATGTCAATTCATTCCCAGCGGAATCATATATACCCATTTGCCCATCATAACCATCGAAGGTTCCGTGGCAACATGTACTCACACTGAGACTCACCGAATCTCCAGTCCAAGCTTCTATTTTCCACCAATCAGTGGTATCACCATCTTTGTCTACAGAACCACTGCTAGTTGCACCGTCTGTAAGTGTAGCAGCAGTTGCCATTGTGTCATCAGCAGATGCTGCTGGAATAGGAATGAGTGTCAGGGCAATAAAAATCGCGATAACACGTAGCCCGGCTCGCATTGGATGCCTTAGGCATCCCTCATGGTGATAATCACTTTGCAGGCATGATGAGAAGATATTTTGGCAATTAAAAAAGTGAATATCTCATTCCGAGTAAAAAATTGCATATTTTTCTGCATTTAAGTGATATGTATATTCCTCAGCCACCCTTTTTCGCCCATTCGCCACCAACTCAGGAATAATGTCTGGGTTACCAAGTAGATTGTTGACTGTTTCAGCAAGAGAAGAGGGGTTTCCAACCTCAAACAAACCACCCACTGTTTCATCAACCATTTCTGGTAGAGGACCATCGTTTACAGTAGCGCAAGGAGTACCAGATGCCATTGATTCTAATGGGATTAATCCTTGGCCTTCATACAGCGAAGGATAGATGCTCAAATCAGCAGATCTGAATAACTGAGCCAAATCAGAAAATGGCATCCCCGATTCTATTGTTACTGAATCTTGAATACCTAGATTTTTAGCCTGCTTCAATAGAGTTTTTCGCATATGACCGCGACCAACAATTACCAAATGAGCCCCACTATTTTTTGCCAAAATTTCAGGCATCCCTCTAAGCAAGGTTCGGAATCCTTTGCGGCCTGCTAATCGCCCTACTGCTAACAACAATGGAGTCTTTGTATCGGCAGCACCTCGTAGTGCTGCTTCATCGGGCTGACCATAACGACTTCGCATTTTTTCATGTGCTAATTGTGAATCTTCATCATCATTATTTTGTGGGCGGAACATGTCAATATCAACACCCCATCTTACTACTTCAACACGCCAATTTTGTGGTGGGTTGTACCGTTCTTCAAAGTCTCTTTTCGTAGCCTCTGAATTAGCAACACACACTGTTGAACCGCGCACAGCTGCGCGCTCGTATTTTGCATAATGTTTAGCCGACAAAAGTATCGCCAAATCATTGGGGTTCTTCCACGTTGCAGACTCACCATATTTTGCTGCCCGCAGCATTCCATCCCTCTCACCAAGCCATGAACCATGCAAAGTTGTCGTCACATTGCCTATTTCAGCCCGTACTTGAGCAAATTGTTTCGCAGTCCAGGAAATCATCGGTGCATGTACATGCACTGCATCAACAGGGTCTACCTTGTGAAGTCGTAACAATTCTTTGAGCGCATGTCGGCCATAAGATCGTGTGAACGCCATAGGAATTTTTGCCCATTTCACCATCAGAACATTCACGCCATCTATTTTAGGAATCAAAGATGGATTCCTTATTGCCTGAGAATCGCGGCGCGTTATCACGGTCACTTTGTGGCCCATTTTTGCTAACGCATTTGAAAGATGAAATACAGTTGAGCCCATCCCGCCCCATCGGGGCGGATACTCCCCAGACAACATCGCCACGTGCATTTTCTCACCTCCACTGCCAATTCAGGCATAACGGCCACTTAGGCCATCGTTTTCAAGCGATTCCTTGACAGTTCATCCAATAGAGCCTTTCAAGAGAGGTGGGTTAGTCGGCGTTTTGGTGACAGAGATGTCTGATACACTACCAGTGCATGTGACTGTGGTTATACCTACCCGTAATGAAGAGGCTGCAATCGTTGATACGATTAGGTCTGTACCATCTGATGGATGGTGTGAAAAACTTGATTTCTTAATCATCGACGGTAATTCTTCCGACAGAACAAGAGAATTGGCTGAGCAAGAAGGAGCACAAGTGTATCTTGAGCCACGCAAGGGTTACGGTAGAGCATATCGAACAGGGTTTGCTATGGCGCCCGGTGAAATTATCGTAACAATGGACGCTGACTGCACATATCCTGGTGAAGAAGTACCGGGATTAGTACGAAAACTGGTTGAAGAAGATTTGGAATTCATCACCTGTGATCGTCTAAAAAGAGCTGAAGAAGGTAGCATGTCAGGCATGCATGGTTTTGGTAATTGGGCTCTATCATTTACTGCTCGTATGTTATTCTGGTACGGTATTCATGATTCCCAATCAGGGATGTGGGTATTTTACAAGCGCATCATGGATAATCCGAAAATGAGGCCAACCAATGATGGGATGCCACTTTCTGAAGAAATGAAAATCAATGCACGCCGCTGTTATGGCAAGAAAAAAGCTATTGAAATTTCAGTACCATATCGTGAAAGAGTTGGTGATGCTGAAATCAATACATGGGCTGATGGTAGAAAGAATCTAATCTTCCTATATCTCAAGAGATTTGGATTAAATCGAACCCGTTCACCTTGGGGTCCTGAAGAATAAACTTCATTTTGAACTATTCAAGTTCAACCATAGATGGTATATCATCATCTGATATTTCTTCGGCATCTACTTCTTCTGTGAAGTCGAGTGGCTCTTCATCACCTACTGAGCCCATGGAATCATCATCTTCATCATCAAATGGGGATTCATCATCTTCATCACCAAATCCACCAACACCCCACGATTCAATCATTTGCAAATCTGCAGCAAGGCGGCGTTTACGGGAAAATGTGTAGAACACCCCGATACCAACTGCTAATCCAAGAAGACCAAGAATGATAGTAACTGTACTATCCATTATGACATCAAAGAATGACGATTGCTGTGAAGCTCCTTCAACTCTGATAGTAGATGAAAGGCGGTTGGAAAGATGGGGCTCTTCTTCAGGGCCATCGCGGCAAATTACCTCGATGTTCACCCATCCATCACGACCTGGTGTCATTTTCACTTGACCAGTCCATGTACTATCACTAGCAACATCATCTGGTTTTGCACCATCATCGGAAAGTGAAAATTCGGTTTCTATTCCACCTTGAGATGCCCAACCAACACATTCCCAAGTGGTCATATCAGCATCAAGCACGAAAGCACGCGTAGTAATTACAGATTCAACACCAGCAGTCAATGTGCCCGGTTCTACTAACAAATCATCCAACACCGGCCACGAATCTTCAACAGTAATATTGGCAAAAGCCCAAGTTGAAGAACCACGACTATCTTTCACCTGAAGTGAAATCAGATGTGCTCCCGGCGCCAAAGTCTGATTGCCCATTTCCGTCTCATTCAACAATACAGCAGACGCACCTTGACCGAGGTACCAACGATAGAGAATTATATCTTCATCTGCATCCCATGATTCGTTAGCATTTAGCAAAATGTTTGCACCGGGAGAAATTGTTTCTCCCTCTTGAGGTGAGGAAATAATGGCCACGGGTGGAGATGCTAGAACCTTCAAAGAACGGGTCTCATTTCTACTCATTCCAGTTTCATCTGTAACAGTTAAAGTGAGAGTGTGATCACCTGATGGGACATATCTTGAATACCAGAAATTTGGACTTACAGCATCAAGTATAGGCTCAGAAAGCAAGTTAGAAGTAACTGTAAAAGTAAAGTTATCACCATCGGGATCCCACGATTGTTGAGGGTCAAAAAGTACCACTTCATTGCTAACAACTTCAATTCCATCGTCTGGCGAACTAAGTACTAGAATCGGGGCACTGGTTGATACTTCGATAGTAATAGAATCGGTCACAGGGGTGTTTACTCCATCCGATACAGTGAGGGTGACCACATTGGTCCCACTAGGTAATCGAGCCTCAACCTGCCAATCACCACCAAATGGTTCACTCAGCAAATCGCTAGTCCATTCAGGAGTTACTGTATCAGGCATAGAAGGATTGCTAGGATTACACAACCAACCTGTTGACATTTCGGGGAAGGCTTCCGCACAGGGCGCATCCCAATCACCAGAACCAAAGGCTGAGAATAGAACGAGGTCGGCTGATTCAATACTATCGCTTGCGATTGGTAATTCAATGTGGGATAGAGGAGGAGTATTGAGGACTTCAATCTCAGCCTCGAATGGTGTTGACCATTGATTGATGTGGTATGAATCGTCATCTGAGAGCCGTAAGCTGATGGTATGTGTACCTTGGCTGAGGTGCCCAGTCCAAATTAAGGGG
>JAQXFA010000125.1 GCA_029250565.1 Candidatus Thalassarchaeaceae archaeon | reverse complement strand
CAATCAACGAGTTGATTCCAGAGGTTTCAGCACCTGGGACAAATATTATTCAGGCCGAAGGATGTGTTACGAGTGGTGGTTGCAGCAACTACCTTAGTGACGCCAGTGAAAATACCTACACAGGTCGAGGTTCAGGGACATCCTACGCCACTCCCTCTGTGACCGGTGTCATCGCTCTAGTGATTGAAGCCAATCCTAACCTTAATCCTCTACAAATCAAAGAAGTCCTCAAGCAGACTGCAGAACGCAGAGGGCCAGCATCCGCACCAGATGTTGACCCATACTGGAATCGAGATTTCGGATATGGGATGGTTGATGCTTACGAAGCAGTAAAAATGGCTCAACATTTGAACCAAACCGAACAATCTGCTAGCATAGACCCATATTTGCAAAATCACCTTCTTGATTACAATGTGACTGGATCAACAGGGACCATCGTTGGCCATTCATGGGCTCAGCAAGGTGTTGTGGAACGTGTAGAATTCCGAATAGGTGATGGTGAATGGAGTGAAGCAACTTACGAAATTGCCGAAAACTTATCAGCTGGTGAATCGTTTAATTGGACTGTAGTGCTGAATTTAGATGGCCTCAGTAAAGGCAATCAAACCGTTGAAATCCGTGTAGTTTCAGGAGAGATGGTTTCTCTCCCTGTTCTTGTCACAGTTGAGGGGTCTGGTCTTGGAATGGAATCATCTAGCGGAGGTGTTGTCATGTATGCACTTGGTTTGGCAGTACTTGTGATGCTCCTAGCCGCAGTTCTTGGCTGGAGAATGCACAGCGTTAGTAGTGAATTATCTAGGGGTTCACCTAATCTCAATCAATCAGTAATGGATGCTGAACTAGTTGTAAGCGATGATGAGCCACCAACAGATGATTTTGAATCACTCACAGTTGCAGAATTGAAGTATTTGCTAGAACAAAAGGGACTCTCAAAGAGTGGTAACAAGCAGAATTTGGTAGACCGACTTCGAGATAACTGATTTTTGCTCTTAGCAGTTTTGAGATTAGCAACATGGTATTGATAATCTCGGCACCGGTCGGTCGGCTATGGCCGAGTTCAGCGAGCGAGCGAAAGCCATCCAGCCAACTGGTGTTCGCAAGATGTTTGACTTGGCTGGAAAGGACTCAATTCATCTAGGTCTTGGTGAGCCAGATTTCCAGCCACCTGATACGGCTATTGAGGCCTTTTACCAAGCCATGAAAGATGGACACAACAAGTATACGACTACTGCAGGACTAGCAGAACTCCGGTCAGAAATAGCCGGTTTGTGGACTCACTTAGAGCCCGGTCTTACCGAAGATGATGTTTGTATTACTATGTCGGGTACCAATGCTTTACTCACTCTATCCCTTTGTTTCTTGAACCAAGGAGATAACATCCTTCTTCCTGACCCTTGCTTTCCTTTGTATGGTCCACATGCTACTATCACGGGTGCGGAACCTCTGTTCTACCCATGCACATTTGAAAATGAGTTTGTACCGACAATCGATTCTCTTGAAGAACTAGTTGATGAGAATACTAAGGCTATTATCTACAACTTTCCGAGTAATCCAACTGGCGCTACTATCACTATTGAGCAGCGCGATGAATTACTAGATTTTGCTCGGCGCCATGACCTCTGGCTGATAACCGACGAAGTTTATGACCGGATTATCTACGATCAGCCTCACGTTTCCTTCTTGGGTGGGGGATATGACAAAGTTGTGATGATTCAATCATTTTCCAAGACATTTGCAATGACTGGATGGCGTATAGGATACATACTTTCAAGCAATAATGAAATCATGACTCAAGTCAAAAAAATGCAGTATTATGTTACAGCGTGTTCAACCGATGCTATGCAATATGGTGTGTTGGCGGCGCTTCAGAAGTCAGCATATTATCCAAGTGAAATGCGAGATGCATTTTGGCAACGCCGCGACTTGATATGCCAACGACTGAATGCTATGCCTGGTGTTTCCTGTCATGTTCCAGAGGGTGCATTCTATGTGTTCCCCAAGTTTAATTTCCCAGGGTGGTCCAGTGTTGATGTCGCTCTAGAGATTCTCAAAGAAGGTGTTGTTTGCTCACCGGGCTCAGCGTTTGGTAAGGCTGGTGAAGGGCATCTTCGTTTCGCGTATACAATTGGTGTTGAGAAAATAGGGGCGGCGATGGATATCGTTGAATCAGTGTTGGCTAGAATCAAAGATTTACCACCACCTGAACAGGTAGCTGATTTTTAGGTGATTTTTTGATTGCAAGTATCTTTCAATTTCTCTGTGGACTAATTTTTTCATTATTTTTGCCACGTCTACCTTTGATGGTTTTACCGAGATTAAATGTAATGGATGGACAATTAGCACCATTCCCAATGCCACAACCGGTTGACAAACACTTGATTTCACAGATGTTGATAATGAGTACATTATGGAAACTCTCTTTCCTATTCGCTCTCATTCCATTAGCGGTTGGATATCTTATCTTGACATCTTTCGCTTCACCAATTGCATTTGGGCTATTCATTGGTGCCGGATGGGCGATACTATCTCGTCTCATTCCAACGCGCGGCTTCTCTTTTCCAAACACTCCATACTCAACAGATTTAATTCATGAGTTGAATGAAATCCGTATTCAGGAACCAACCTGTTGTGATTCAGCAGAGATAGTTTGGGAGACTATTGCAGTTCGATGTCAGAATTGTAGAACATCTCATTTGGATCGAGCACGGCCGGATTTGGGGAGACTAAGGAATGATGGATTAATCGGTAGATTTAGGTTGCTTTTCCTTGATGGTCACCCTATCATAAACAATAATCTAGATGATTGAATTTGATAATATTCGAGAGATGTCAATCATCATCGTAAGAAGTTGATTTTGTTGCCTCTTTTGCTTTAGCAAGGGCTGACAACATCTCACCTCTGTTGCCTTTGACAAGAATCGCCTCCTCATTTTCATCTGTATCGTCCTGTTCACCATCCTCATCATTATTCTGCAAATCTTCTTGCTCATCATCTTCGGAATCAATTTCTGAACCATCTGTAAGAAGGAGTTGCTCGGAATTCTCCAAATCTTCCCATTGTGATTCGGTATTGACTAGCCAATCAGGTAGGTCATACCGCCCACCTCCTAGGACAGCCATGGTTGTGAAAGTGGCTAAGGGGAGAACTGCTAGAGCAACTAACATGTCAAGGAAGGAAGTTTCAGGGACCTCAACATTGACAGGAAGGAATGCCTCAATAATGCTTTTTTCAAGGGCTATTTGTTGCCACTGAGAGACATCTGGCTGAATAAGGTCAAAGGCAAATCCAACGATTATCCTACCTACAAGCCACAGAATTAACACAGGGAACATCCAGTTTATTTTTGTCACAGTGACCAGAAATCTCCTAGCAGTTGATGCTGCACCAACAAATCGTTGGGCATAATTAGGAAAACTTCTGAGTATTAATGCTAAAGATATAAGATAGCCAACAATTGATAATTCAAGAAGCCGATTAGGAACTAACCATTCAGATGGTACGAACTTTAACATCAGTAATGGGCTGATAGCTAGTAAAATCTGAAGTGGCGCTGCTAGCATCTGCAAACCGCCGTGAACCTCCAATAGTGTCCGATCACCATCAATCATTTCTCGGTTCACAATCTGCATCATTTTTCCAGATGGTGATGTAAGGAGATGAGTTCTAGCCCTATCAATCATTGCTGCGTCCTTAACTAATCGGCTAGCTCCAAGAACTGGCATCCAACCCCCCTTATCAGCTACTGAAACTGGCATCCAACCGCCTACCACTAAAGCGAGAACCAGTGAGAGTACCCCATATCCAAGTGATCCACTTAGAATCCATGGTATTAGGTCCACTCTGAGGAGAGCGCGATCGCCGAGAATACCGCCAAAATCAATGAAATATGTTGCTGAGAATGCGATTGCAGGGGCGAGTAACACTTGGCCACAAACAATAATGGTGAGCCAAAACCTCTCAAGGAGCGTACTTCTTTGCTCTGCCACGCTCCCACCCACTCTCACTTTGAGCCATATTCTCTTCGCTACTTTAGAGGTGAAAAGGCCGATATTTCAACAGCCAGTATTTCGCCAAAAAGGTAGGGAAATGCGACATCTGTCCTAGACAGATGCCAATCAACCTTTTTATCTCGATTCGGTTGGGACCACTGTTGATGCGAATGAGCCGGCTGAAATCCGTTACCCTTACTTTGTTGTTAGTTGCTACATTAATTGCCCCTATTTCAGCAAATGTAGGAGCTTCAGGGCCAAAATCAATGGTTGATTTTACTATTGAAGATATTTCCATAGGGAATTCCTCGGTAGCCCCGTTTCAGTGGGACCAACCAGATGGCACGCAGAAGGATTATTTCTTGAAATCATCTGTTTTACCAATACAAGTGACTTTCAAGCAGGCTGGTTCTTCATTACAGGACACTTCAGCCACTGGTTACATCGAAGTTTGGCACCCTGTGGGGGTTAAAGTCGCTGAATGGAATTATTCTCTATCCCTTTCTGGCGGTGAAACAGTCGTGCACGAAGTTGTTTGGACTGCTGAAGCAGCTCACAGTCAACTTGATGATAATGGCACTTTGAGTGGTGGATACATAATCAAGGGTGTAGTTGATGCTGGAATCGCAGAAGGCGATACCTCAAACGATGTTACTGAAGAACACGTACCAATTGCTATTTTCTTTGATGATATGGAAAGGGGAATGTGTGGGGACAATGATGGCGATAATGCAATGGATTGCCCTGGAGCAACTTACAATTCACCTACATTTGCCTCAGTAGGCCTTGATGCCAATGATCAAACCGATGGGCATGGTCCATGGCAGATGGATAACTCATCTGGTTTTGTTGGTACAAAACACTGGCGGCATTCGGTCCCAGGTCAAGATTATGTCAGTAACGGAAACGACCACATTGTTTGGGGTTGGTTCATCCCAGGTGGTGCGACTTGTGAAGATCCCGGACATGGTTTAGGTTGGGGAATAACTGCAAACGAACTCAGTGGATTGTATGCAGCTCCATTCTGTAAGGTTTCACTTACGGGTGGTAATTACATTTCGATGCAACTCGCAACTCAAGTATGGGGTGGATTAGGTCTTGGCAATGATGAAGTCTCGTTAGAAGCAACTTCTGCTGGTGCAGTTATTGCCACTAAAAATTTGTCAGAATCAGGAATAAGTGGCGCTACTGACGATTGGACCCCAGTAATATGGGACGTGGGTGCTCACACAGGCACCCAGGTTTTCAGCTTGAGTTACCATTTCCAGAGTGACAATTCAGGTGCTTCGGCAGGTTTCCATGTGGACCAATTTGCACTATTCGGTATTGAGAAAGTTCAGGAATACACAATAACAGTCAACTGTAACAATCCAGAGACCGGTTATCTCGTTATTCCCGCAGACCCAATGCCCCCATCTCTTCACTGTACTATGACGAATAACGGGTACCGCGAAAAAGCATTGCAAATCCTTTCCTTAATTGACAATGAAACATGGATGAATCAGTTTTCACCTATCCGTATTGACTCAAACAACATCAATGACCACGATTACAGCGTACCGTTAAATCCAATTGGATACAACGAGACTACAGAATTTTGGGTAAACCTGACAATTCCACCGGGGTCAAATGTAGAGCAACTTGAATGGAATGTTTCACTATTAGATTACTATACAGGTGAAGCAAAAGAGATTATTTCCATTCCTCTTTCAGTAGGTGCTTCCTATTCTGTTGATATTACTCATTACAATCCTAATGTAGTTCCTAATATCGCTCCTGATGAGTCCGGACTTGTCAAGTTTAGGCTGTCTAATACAGGGAATCAAATGGCATATTGGAATCTAAACGCTTACTTCAATCGTAGCGATTGGGGTAGTTCACATTACCGATTCTTGGATGCGGAAGTAAATGGAAGCGAGATTACGTTCATGCAGTTATCAAAAGGTGAAGACCGTGATTTCTGGGCTGAATTCACTTCACCTACGATGATATCTCCTGGTCTTACGGAAGTGACAATTCAAGCCGAAGGGCAATCTCCAGCAACTGCTCAACAGACAAGAAAAATAAGTATTAACACACCTCAAGTTAATGATTTAACAATGGTTGCTTCTGAACAACAAATTACTGCTGAGGCCGATGGAAGAACTAGAATTGTTGAGATTGAGTTGACAAATAATGGCAACTCCCCTGAACGGTTTGATTTGTCATTAACTGCTGATTGGCGTCTTGAAGCGTCAGTTAGCCAACCTGTAACGGAGGAGATAGGTTCCGATGGAGACAGTTCCACAATCCTTCTTGTTATGCCAATGCCCTATGGTATCAGGCCTGACACATATTTCCTAACT
>JAQXFA010000124.1 GCA_029250565.1 Candidatus Thalassarchaeaceae archaeon | reverse complement strand
GTATTCTCTACCTCTGACATCTCAACACCCCGTTGCTCATGGTTCGGAAATCTCCGCCCGTATATCATTCTATTCAATATGGGATTTAGTGCAATATTCCCCAACTATGCTCTGCATTGCCGTGAACCCAATCCCAATCATCAAGAGTCCTAACTCCTTTTTCGTCAAGCACAGTGATTTGCTCAACCTTCAGAGGATACTCATTGTAGGTGAAGTGACTAGTCATGTGTGCGCGCGTTGGTTGATTGAACGACCAATGTGCCCTCCCTACTGCATTAACAATCAATCCAACTTGAGTACGTCCGTTCCACATCCTGATATGGAATTTCGGCAGAGGATGCCCATCTGAATCATATTCGGCATCTTTTCCTTTTGGTTGAATTAATTTAACTTCACAACGTTCAAACTTTTCAGTTCTTTGACGACCAGCATCTTTGTACATTCCAGCACCAGCCAACGGTAGTCGTGTGAAATCCCTCAATTTCCACGGATCAGAATCTTTCGCAGTTACTGAAAGCGATATGTGTGGTAACCACCAATCTAGATATGAGCCATCATCAAAATGTAGCATCCCCCAAAACCAAGGAATTGATGGGGCTTGAACTGTTACCTTTTGGAAATAGGCAGTCCCCTCTATTTCCTTACCATCAATTGTCCCACTGCATTTGGTACCATGAATTCTTAAAATATCATAACCCATATTTCCAGCGTATACATTGTGCTTGTATTCAAGTGCTGAAATCTCACTATTCCAAGGAGTCATTTTCAAATCAAATTTTGCAGGAGAACCATCCGATATTGCCTTCTCATCAGAAGTTAATTTAAGCCAAAATTTGCTTCTATCGGCTGCTAATCCCATTGATAAATCGTCTTCAAGGATAGGGATTACCGCACCCCCTCCGTCCGCCTCTTCAGCACCCCACAATGGGTGGTCTGCACAAATAGAGGCCATCCTTGCCTCTCTAAGGACAAGTGGTTCAAACACCTTTTCACCATCGAACCACCAAGAGGCAACCATCCCAGGGAAAACGATTCCACCGTCATCATCAGTATGAGTTCTGCCGCCGCCCCACCAATCGAATCCGCTGACATCAATACGCTCACAATCACGTGTTGACCAAAGCACCATCAACTGTTTACTACGCCCTGGTCTATCTGGATCTGGTATAATCACTAACCACCACCACCACCACCAAGACAGACGTCGCAATGGCGGTAGCGTATCTAGATGCCAAAATGAAGAGAAATCTCCTTCAAATTTCTCTAATGACCCCCATTCTCTTGAAGATCCTTCCTGGTTAGTGTCTAACATTTTGAAACCTCAATTGAGTTCCTTTCGCTTTAGGCTAGACTGGCCAATAAAGAGAGCGAAAATTGTGAATAAAACCAATACGAAAATTGAGATTAGTAGTGAGGCAAAAGAATTCCCCGCAACTACACTTGGTGGGCTGTAGAATCCCGCTAATGCAGCTTGACTTCCCCAGTCGTTATTCATGCTAGCAATTTCTATCATGTAACTTTGGTCAGGATAGGCTAATACTGATGTGCAATTAATAATTTCAATTCCCCAATGTGATACCGATAACCAAGTAAGTGGGAAATTTGGTGCACCCAGAGATATCATCGCCATAGCGAATTCCCACACGCCAAATCCAATAGCAATCCACAATCCAAATCTCGGGCTAACGACTCCTAATGTACAGAATATGGTACCGTATGCTAGCATCATCAGCCAAGACGCTAACAAAACCCCTAACCAAGCTGACATGTCATGGAATCTGAATATTGAATCAGAGGGGGCAAGGAAACCCGTAACTATCGCTGTTAGGAGGATTAACACCGTAGCATAAGGCCAAACAAGAGCAATGTATCCTAGAAGTCGGTAAGCAAGTATTTCAGCCCGTGCAATTGGTTTACCCATGATGTAGTGAAGGGTTCCTCTCTCCATCTCATCACGAACCAATCCTGTTGCAAGGAAGAGGGGGACAAAGATTCCAATCAAGAAGGCGAATCCTATTTTCCCAAACCCAAGAACGAATGCCCTGTGAAGTGATTCTTTGAGAAATTCCTCATCATCTGGGTCTTCATCAACACTAGGATCGGCTTTTATCAAATAGATTGTTTTTGTAGTAGAATTCATTGTATATCGAACATTACAGTTAATCCCGTCACGGTTTGTATCTTGGTCGTAAGGAAGTTCAAATGATTCACTATCCACCCATCCCTCGCCAGTGCAATCTCCATCGTCATCATATCCTTGATTTGAATTTGAATAATCACCATCCCAATCGATTCCATCTTCGTCTATCCATTTTTCAGGGGGGTCAGGTGCAACTAATTCAGGGTCAGGGTGGCTATTTTCATCCCACGGATTTGTTCCGTAGATTCTCTCTTGTCCTGTTGGGTATCCATCGCCATCCCAATCATTAGAATCGCCATCATTGTCTATGGATTCAAAACCTGATGACATTGCCTCACCATAAAACATCAATACCATTGCAACAAATACCATTCCAATTCCTAGTACCACCCATGTTGAATTCTTGGTTCTGTATTGACGCAATGTGAATTCTGTGACCGCTGTGGCCTTACGGTCTAATTTGCTCCAAACGGTATTAGTAAGCGGACGGAATGCTTGTGCTGCTTGAGTTTGAACTTTCTGTAACTGCGTCACTGCCGCTCCAGCCACAGCAGCTGGTGCGCTCTGGTAAATTGGTTGACGAGGTTCTGCATCGGCAAGTGCTTGAGCTTGTACTGCTTCCTCAACCTGACTCTCAAAAGTTTGAGTTTTTGACTCAACTTTAGGATGCTCATCAGATATTTTATCCGAAGGAACCATTGGTTCTCTAATGAAATCAGTAGGGTCATGCTCCATATTCAAGCCCTCCCCTCAACCAAATATCCTAACAAGGACTCTAAATTGTCATCCGGATTCTCAATCGCAGTAACTCTGATTCCGCTCTCATGACAAATACCAGGAAGTGCTTGATGCACAGAAGAGAGGTTATTGGTTTCAACAACTAACTCATCACTATTTGGGAAACGAACACCATACACATCTTTGTGAGGTAGGAACGCAGTACCCAAACCTCGTGGATTATCAGTTCGAAGAAGAATTCGATGAGGATGTTTGTCTAGTAGTTCACGAATAGCATGTAGATTACCAAGTGCCAAAAGTCGGCCATTGTGGAGAATCATTATCTGTTCAGTAATCCGTTCTATTTCAGAAAGTATGTGACTACTTACAAGAACGGTTTTCCCCGTTGCACCGAGTTCCCTTACAACATTCATAATCGTTGTACGGGCCAAGGGATCACATCCTGCTAATGGCTCATCAAGAATAATCAAGTCAGGCTCATTTACCAATGCATGAGCGATTTTTACTCTTTGCCTCATCCCTTTGGAATACTTGCCTATTTCTTTGTTCGCAACATCACCTAAACCCACGAAGTCAAGAACATGCAGTGCCTTTTCTTTTGCTTCATCTCTAGTATAGCCGTAAAGGCGAGCAAGTGTTGCTACGAAGTCAAGCCCTGTCATCCAATCATAGAGATGTTCTGATTCGGATACGTAGCCAATTCTTGAATATGGGGCTGGATTTTTGAATGGATTTGTACCAAAAAGGTGAACATTTCCAGAACTAGGTTGTAATCGCCCTACTATCAACTTGAACAGAGTGGATTTACCAGCACCATTTTGACCAAGGATTCCAGTTACACCGCCCTTGATAGCTATGCTAACGTCATTCAATCCCATCACTGAACCATAGGTTTTGGTTACATGATCAAGCATAATGTGGGGTGCTTCAGCAACTGGAGCCCACTCCTTTGTCTCCCCAGTTCCAACTTGGGATAGGTCTGGAATCACTCGCGCGTCACCTCCAAAGAAGAAACTCTAGCCGAAAGAATGTAGAGGGAAATAGCATTCATTGTAATCAACATCACTAGACTCCAAGACGCAGGATGCTCGTAAGTATGGTTCAGTCCAAGCATCCATTGCCCTACATGAGCCAAATTGTCATATGGTGAAATTAGGTAAATTGCACTACTATCAAACAATGCCCATATCAAGAATGCTACCATTTTTGTTCCTAAAATCATTCCAATAAATGCCACCGCAGGGAAGAATTTACCCGAACTAACTGAAGAAAGTGCAAGCCCAATACTGGTGTATGTGAACACTAGAAGAGCACCTGCAATAAAAGCACCTAGGAACATTAGTCCAGTGTCCATGACATATGACCACCCTTCACCACCGACTAGGATTGCTCCTAGATAATAGGCAGAAAGAGTGAACAACACAATAACTGAGAGTATGATTGCAACTGAGAGAAACTTCATCGCCGCGTAATCTCTCCTATTTACAGGACGTGAAAAGTATAGTGCAGAGGTACCATTTCGCCTATCTTCACTTATCATCCCTCCAATAATTAGTGCAGTTACTATAGGATAAGTACAGGCGTTTCTAAACCAAAATGATAGTACATGCCCATACAAATTTCCCCGAGATATTCCTGCTAATCGTTCGATTGGTTCTACACCTGTTGCAGCACCTACTGTGAGCATTAGCAAATCGCCAATTGAAGCGATTAGAACGCCGAAAATAACCAATTTTGTCATCATTGGCCATGGTTTATGTCCCTTTGAAAAAAGGCCGTAAATGTGGTAACGCAAAATTGACCAATTTCTAACCCAACGGCTATTCAATGTCCCACGCCATGGGCGGTACACTTGGTGAAAAATTGTTCCAGTTTGCACTTCGGATGCTACTTGTGCTACTTGTGCAGTTGCAACCTCATCGCCATCACCGGTGCCAAATGCTGCTTCCATTCTGCCTTTTCCAGTAACTACGCCTCCCTTTTCACCCATGAATTCAGCATCAGCTGGTTGGATATTTGGTTCAGGAATTGATTCAGTGATTGGTACAGATACCTCAGGGATTGGCTGAGAAGGTGATAAATCATCCACGCCAAATAAATCATCTACACCAGGAATTTCATCTTCCATCAAAAATTACCTCCCGGTTGTGATGGAGCAGGTGCAACAGAGGTAGTCGGAGGCTGTGATTGCAACAAATCTGCAGATGATTTTACACCATATCCTAGACGATCCATTATGACAAGGAAAAGGTCTTCTAGAGAAGGTTCGTAATCCTCCATTCTGCGAATCTGAACCTTTGCCTTAGCAGCTAATTCTAGAACCAAGTCATAAGTGGTTTCATCTTGACGGACAACTCGCATCACCCTACCAGTTCTCCGAGGAGTTAATCCAGCATCTTTCAATGCCGTTTCCATTCGCGATGCACCACCCCAAACCCAAATCTCAATTTCTCGGTCAATTGCTTTCAAATCCTCAATTTTCCCTTGAGCAATCAGTTTTCCTTTGTGAATCATAACAATTCGGTCACAGATTTTTTCAACATCATCCATCAGATGACTGCACATCAAAATTGACCTGTTGCCTTGCTTTACCACCTGAAATAAAGTATCAAGCATGAAACCACGAGCCTTTGAATCTAGACCATTAGTTGGCTCGTCACAAATCAAAAGTTCAGGGTCATGAATAATTGCACATGCTAACTTTGTCGCTTGCATCATACCTGTTGAGAAACTGGAAATTTCACGATAACGCTGGTCCCTCAAACCAACATATTCGAGAACCTCATGTGCTCTTCGCATAGCAACATTTGTGTTCATTCCGGTTAATTCACCACAATACTTCACTTGATGTATCGCGTTCATCTCAGGAGTCAAACAATCATACTCTGGCATGTAACCAATTCTTTGCCGTATACTATCTCCTTCTGTTCGGATGTTGTAACCGAGGATTTCACCATCCCCTGATGTAAGTTGAATTAATCCAAGTAATGTTTTGATCATGGTGCTCTTACCAGCACCGTTTGGACCTAGAAGTGCCGTTGCTCCACTATTGATTTTCAGACTCATTTCGTCCAATGCGACGTGAGGCCCGTACATCTTGGTGAGTTTCTCTGTTGTAATAATTGTCTGCAAACCAAGTCCCCCTCACTCCGTGAGGGGAAGATAGCCCTTGAATCAATCCCCTACCGGTATCCAACGAATGAAGCGATGAAAGAGAGATCGGTCCTTGTTGGATAAATTCAATCCAGTTTGATACCGCCACGAGTTTTCACTGCAATTCCTTTACCAAAGGCAAGTAATTCCCGTTCTCCACATTGAGCTATGCCATGAGCAACTAATTCACCCGATTGATTGACAATCAAGCACGGCATACCAGTTCGTAGCAAACCTTGGTGGCCAAGGATGAATCCATGCATTACATTGCGGCCATCACGAACAAAAGGTTCAGCGTCTGAATCAATTACTACTTCTGGGAGTCCAACCGTTTCAGAATTTTCATCCATCAACTTGTGGATCCACTTTGCACCATCTGTTGTCAAACTCAAACCACCATCAGTTAGTCTCTGACTAAAGATATGAATACCATCCAGTAAAACATTGTTAACTCTTCTAGTACGACTCATTACAAAGGCCAGACTTTGTGCTATAGAGTGCGTTACATCGTACCCTAATCCAGAGAACATATTGATTTTATCACATATTGCATATCGCTGGTGGTGGCCCCTGACATCTGAGCGCTTGCCTTCACCTGAAGGCATTTTTTCTCCAAGCAAAACTGTAAGACGCTCAAACAAATCTTCTTCTTCATCTGTAGAGTTATGCAAAACAATTCTTTCAAAATCGCAATCTAGTAATTCTTCTGCTAGAGGCAAAAAATACTCTTCCACTTCATCTTGGCCATCAAATTCCGGTAATGAGGCATCCCAAAGAATTGCAGGACCTAACATATGAGCAAACGGATTAATGTCTTCAAGTTGGAAAGGAATCAATCCTATTGGGGTGTAAATTAAAGGTACAATTTGTGGCCAATTACGCACCATTTTGGAAATTAACGCACCATCTGATTCACGCCAGGGCCCAGAACTACAATGAATAACAACTGCAAATCGGTCTTCAATACTGATTAAATTACCAAGATGGTCACAAGGAGGAGGGGCCCAATCAAGCCAGTGTGTGGCATGTACAATACGTGGATGCATATCGATATCAGTTGACCATTGAATCCCTCCTGCACGACAAG
>JAQXFA010000123.1 GCA_029250565.1 Candidatus Thalassarchaeaceae archaeon | reverse complement strand
TCTATTGCTTCATCATATCTGATTCTAGGATAAGGGTTGTCAGCATAACGTGCAACGAGGTCTAAATCTCTGCCAAGACTTTGTAATTCATCGGATCTTTCGTCAAGTAAGGTCGAGGCGATGTTTCGGACTAGCGACTCGCCGTGTTCCATGACATCTGCATTACCACCCCAAGCAATTTCCATTTCAGCGTGCCAGAATTCAGTCAAGTGGCGCCTAGTACGACTTTTTTCAGCTCGGAAAGATGGTGCGATCGTGTACAGTCTTTCAAGTGCAGGCATTGCAGCTTCAGCGTATAGTTGCCACGATTGTGTGAGATATGCCTTCCTGCCAAAATATGGTACTTCAAACAGAGTTGAGCCACCTTCAACTGCGCCAGCAACAAAATTTGGTGCGTGATACTCAATAAAATCTAGTTCTCTAAAGTAAGAATGAATGGCTCCGAAAACCGATGATCGAATTTTCAACATTGTTGTCATTCGATTAGTTCGCAGATAGAGATGACGATTATCCAGTAAGAATTCGGTTTCCCCGCCTTCAGCACCTTCCATTGCGGATTCAGTAATTGGGAATGGGTTCTCGGCATTTACAGCGCCAATAACTTGCCCACCTGTAACCACCATTTCATGGCCGCCAGGTGCTCTTTCATCGACATTAACCTTACCTGTGATAGTAACACTTGCTTCAATCAATGCACTTTTCAAATTTTCAAAACAATCATCACCGACTTCGTTTCGCTTGATTACACATTGTACAATACCAGTTGAATCACGTAAAACAAGGAACCAAATTTTGTTTGAGCCGCGGGTTCGATGTACCCATCCTTTCAACTCAACTTCTTGGCCATCATATGTGCCATTATGCACATCACTGACCCACACGTCTTTGGCCACAGTCAACCACCCTTGGCTTTGCGAATCACTACTTCCATTTTAACCGAGCCCTTACAACGGCGGAATACATCTATTCGTGAGTGGCATGACCAAGGTTCTCTATGACTGATGTTCCTGCGAGGTCATCACCTCGATTAGCGATCTATGCGGTTGGCGGAAATGCTCTTTCTGACCCCGCTCTAAAGGGGGATGAGGCGCGTAACGCGGCAGAGGAAATTATGGGTAATGTCCTTGAGGATGTTGTTGACCTATTAGAGGCAGGTATTCGCGTTGTTCTAACACATGGCAACGGTCCACAGGTTGGTGAATTGTTGTTAATGGAAGAATCGCTTTTTGATCGTAGAAGAGTTGATTCATCTAATTTTACTCCACAACCACTCGGTCTAGACAATTGGGTTGCTGCAACTCAAGGTACTCTTGGGCATGAGATTGCCACGAATCTTGATAACATTCTACGAGCAAGAGGTAGGCACGAACAGGTTGTTACTTTACTTACAAGGGTTGAAGTTGATGCAAATGATTCTGCTTTTTCTCAGCCAACCAAGCCTATTGGCCCAATTATTGATGACTTAGATGCGGTGCCAAGTAATTGGAAAATTGGGGTTACTAGTGTAGATGCTGGACCCCGAAGAGTTGTTGCTTCACCAAAGCCAATTTCAATCATTGATTCAGATGCGATAGAGACTCTGATTTCTGCTGGGGCCGTAGTATTGTGTGCCGGTGGTGGAGGTATTCCTGTGATATCCCACAAAGGAGGAATAGAGGGGGTTGAAGCAGTGATTGATAAGGACCGAGTAAGCGCTCTGTTGGCCGTGTCATTAAATGCTGACTTTTTATTTATTTCAACTGCCATAGATTCAGTAAAATTAGATTTCGGCGGAGATAATGAGCGAAGTATTGCCGCAATGTCAATTTCCGAAGCGAGCCAATACCTAGAGGATGGTCAATTCCCAGAGGGGAGTATGGGGCCAAAGATTGAAGCGATGCTATTTGCGAAACAGAATGTGTCTGAAATTTCAGTATCTCTATGTCAGCCGGGTGATGTAATAGAAACAATGCGTGGTGCGGCTGGGACGACTATCACAGAATGATTTCAACTTCTCAACTAGGTATTTTCAAATCGTTAATTTGGCGGGCCACACGGGGTTCGAACCCGCGACCGACGGATTAAGAGTCCGTCGCTCTACCTGACTAAGCTAGTGGCCCACCTTGTCGGGCGTGCCACCCCTATTTGACGGAAACGGATGATGGGAATCAAGACAGTCTACCATTGGGTTTGATTCTCACTTCAGTCCCTGCATTTGAACCGATGACAACGGCATCTGCCATGTTTGTGAATAGCCCGACTTCAACAACTCCTGATATTCCTCGAATTTGTGCTTCAAGAGACACAGGGTCAGCAATTGTGGGGCCAAATTTACAATCAATGATGTAATTCCCATTATCGGTGATTAAAGGCTGGTCGCCACCTCGCCTAGTTGCTACCCCTGGGCATATATTTTGGAGGTGCCTAGAAGTTACTTCCCAACCAAATTGGATGACTTCAACAGGTAAAGGGAATTCTCCTAAAGTTGGTACATCCTTACGGGGATCTGTCACGATTACCATTGAATCTGATACTTGTGCAACTATTTTTTCGCGGGTAAGTGCACCACCTCCGCCTTTGATTAAGTGGAAATCAGAATCAAACTCATCAGCACCATCTATAGTTACTGCCAAACGTTCAACTTGGTCCCATTCAAGTAGTGGGATTCCAAGGATTCTAGCTAATTTTTCTGTTTCAATGCTAGTAGGTACCCCTCGGATATCCAGACCTTCTTCAGCCATCCTTCTACCAAGTTCAATCACGGTGTGTTTTACTGTTGATCCAGTGCCAAGACCGACATCCATTCCGTTAGTAACAAAATCACAGGCTGCAATACCTGCTGATTGTTTAGCTGCCTCCACCTCATCCATCGCTCTCAAACCGCCGGATGGGTTGGCACAGCATATCATTTGGGGCGAAATCATATCTCAATGAGTTGTGACTTGTCGCCGAATCATTATCAAGCCCCCCATGTTCTCCGAACATGATGCAGCGTAGCCTAAGGCCCAGTTTCGCCGCGGCTTTTCTTTTCCTAATTTTCCTCATATCATCCCTCTCACCATTGTTACTTGAGACCGCATATCTTGATGATGTGGACAAAAATATGGAGACTGGATTGAACTCGCCAACTACTGTTTCAGTGGCAAGTTATCCCAATGGGACTTCGAATGTGGTGCAATTAGAAGTCCCTGTTGACCATGCCGTTACTGATTTTGGAGTTTCTCTTGAGCCACATATTTTGCCACGTACTGAGTCAATTTCATGGGATTCGAATTCTGATTGGAATATGTCTGGAGTCATTACAGATGGTGTTGATTTCAATGGAACAGAAGGGATGAAGGTTCAACCAAGGGAAATTAGTTGGGATTTTGAATATCCAAATAGCGCTGCTTTTACAGCATCAGGTTGGACGATGGGTACTGGTTGGTATTTTGGATATGATTCATGTTTTGGCCAATCCGGGGGTGTTCATAGTGGGACTAAGGCGATTTACACATACAATTGCAATTACCCCAATAATATTCCATCATCAGGGTATTATGCTACATCACCGGTTGTTGATTGTAGTTCTTGTTCAGGTAGTTGGGAGTTGAAGTACTGGAAGCGTTTGGGTATTGAATCATATTACTATGATGACGCCCAAGTTCATGTTAAAAATCAACAAGGGAGTTGGGTAACGGTTTGGGATTGGAGCGGAAGTAGCACAAACCCAGGTAGTTGGACGCAAATGACCCACGATATCTCAAGTTATGTTTCTGGTAACTCTAATCTTCAAGTTCGATTCAAACTTGGTAGAACTGATGGTTCAGTCACATACACTGGTTGGAATTTAGATGATATTGAATTCAAACCAGCAGGAGCAGGATTGGGGACGGGGGCGAATTGGACATCTCCGGCGTTTGGTCCTTCAGCTACTGGTTCATTACAATCTCAAAAAGGTGCATATGGTTTGGCGAGTATTGATGCAACGGTCCCATCTGGATCATCTCTTACTTGGTCTATTCTTGATGGGATTTCGAAACAGCCAATCCCTGGATATGAAGACATCAACACATATGTTTACGATTTAGGAGGAATTGACTCAGAAAAGCATCAAACATTAAGAATCAAATTACATTTAGACCAACCTACTGGGGCTAATTCACCAATTATTCATGGCGTGCATGCTCAAGGAAGATATGTATCATCATTTAACTCAAATCCGGGTTGGACTGGAAGCCTGAATTGGGATGGTGATTCTTTCCCTGGCAGTGGCACTATTGATTCTCCTATTTTTGAACTAAGAAGCCCTATTTCACGAATAAAAACGGATATCACGTCATCTAATGCTGGTACTTGGCAGATGAAGATAAATGATGATGCTTGGGCTAATGCGCCCCAAGGTACATGGCAAACATTGTCTACCTATGCTCACAAAGTTCAATTCAGTTGGACAGGCAGTTCATCATCTTCTGATCTCAGGGCGATAGATATCCAAATTGATTCTGGTGGGATGCCTGAATTCCCAAGAATAGATGTTGGGGAAGATGGAATAATTGAGTGGGGTATTAGCAGTCCTAGTATTGGAAAATGGGGTTGGCAGGATAGGCTCTCAGATGGTTCTTATTCAAAAGATTTCACTTGGACTACATCTGGTACAAAACAGATTGGAGTTTGGTTACCCAAAGATGGCCTCGATGTGATGAGTTACACACTTTCTCCTTCTTCATCGGGAATTGGAAATCTTTCAACTAGTCTAACTATTTCTGGCACAGAGGTGATGAGTAGGCAAATTGGTACAACCAGTGATGTTAACCTAGTAATTATGACACCAGCAGAAATTAATGACATCAATTCTTTGCTCACAAACGCCACATCAATTTGGCCTTCCCCCGGTGTTCAAACAGGAATTGAGTATGTTCAAGCGGTATTTTCCGTAACTAGCGATTATGGTGGTGTTCAACTGGGTGGTATGGCTGCAGTCCATCATCCAATTGCTCATTTATCATATGATTCAGGAGACGAAATGGTTTGGGCAGTCAATGACTTAATTCCATATAGTACAATATCCGCTGGATCAAATTTTGTTCCTCTTACTGTACAAATGAATAATCCTGGTTCCCTTGTTGCGACAATCACTTCACTAAATTATAGCAATGAAATGACTACTGATTCATTGACTATTTTGAATGGTACAACGACACTTACTCCATCAAGGCAATGGCTTGAGGTGAGCAGTACGCACAGCGCCCCAGCAGGGACGGTTGCCGCTGTCCAGATGGATTTGATTGGAACAAACCATCAAGTTAGGATGCTTTGCCAAAATGATGGCACCTTGGGAGTTGTCCCGGGTTCAGTTGATGCTGAGATGGTTCACTGGAAGCAGGGTGATAGTTGTGAGGTAAATGTCAACGGCTCTGATGTTGATAGTGTGATGAGATTCCGATTGAATGCATCTTGGGACGATGATCCAAGTATGACGATGAAAGTCAGATTGGTTTTGATTGATGGTAGAAGAAGTGTCCCGAAGTTACAAGCTTTCGGAATTGGACAAAACTTGGCTATTGAGAATGATGTGGAAGTCGTCTCATGGGAGATGTACAACCAACATGGTGACCCAATTCCTACAAATAGACAATATCTACAATCAAATTCACCAATCACAATTAGTGTTGACCTAGGGTTCCCAGGGATTGATAGATGGCTCGCCCCAAGATCAGGTGACGTAGCGGTTAGAGTGTTTGAAAACGGTATGGTGGTTGCCAATAGTACGGCACTAACTAACGGCTCTATAGATTTCAATCTAAACAC
>JAQXFA010000122.1 GCA_029250565.1 Candidatus Thalassarchaeaceae archaeon | reverse complement strand
CATTACCACCATCAGTCCATTGTGCTTCAATGTCATTCTTACTAACACCATCTGCTATGTATGAAGAACCATCCCAGTCAGGTGTAATTTTAATTGTGAAACTAACAGCATCACCATTACAAGAGCCGCTACCAGATTCATCATCAGGTGTACCTTCTACTCCTGAAAAATCAGTTTGAACATCTACTGAATCAACACCAGGGCCAGGGCCGGGTTCGTCATTATCATTGCAACTAACGGTGATTTCAACAAATCCAATCATCATATCTCCGGCATCTAACTCAAAGAAGTAATCACCTTGCTCTCCATCACCAAGATTCATAGTTTCATCAGAGGTAATATTGTCTTGAATGAAATCAACTTGCCACATGCCCTTTGCGCCTGAGGAACCCCCTCCAACAGCATCAGAAGTAGTAGCCATATAGGAAAAGTAGGCAGGGAAAACAATAGCGAAAACAACTGAAACCACCAAAATAGTGATTGCTCGCTGAGAACCAAATAATTTCTCAAACCCTGACATTACCTCGCCTCAACCATATGTGGGTGGCCACTGTGTTATCAATGTGCCACCATAGGTGGTTTACTCTTCTTCTGCAGAAATAATCCATTCAGAAGGTGGCCAAGATGGTAAGTTTGTATCTGGCCAAGCAGATTTATTGACATCTACACCTTGATTTTTGAAAGTCCTTTTTGAGCGTCTCCAAACAGGTAGGAGAAAACCGATGGTTGAACGTTCTCTAAACGTCCATTTCCAAGGGCATTTTGGTAGACGTGTTGTCCATTGAGCGAATAACACACGCCATTCTTTTTCAAGTTCATTGGGGATGAGCCATTCCACTATTGTTAGAGATCCAGCCGCACCCTGCACGTGACTATATGCCTCCATTCCAACATCTTTCAGAGGTCCATTTTCGATTACGATACCAATTGTTCTTGCTGCTTGAGCTATTGGCACGATAACTGCCCATCGATCAATAAGTCTGCTTCCACTGAGTCTACGGGCTGACCAATTTGCTTCGCCTATAATTTGGCGAAGCGCTCTGACAGCATCAGTAGGCGAGATACTCGTCTCAACCTTGAGGTGCCGTGGTACAGCCATGATACTCGCTCCCGCTCATTTGTGATAATCAATTGCAACGATATCTCCAATTAGACTGAGATTTCAATCAAATGTAACTCAAAGATGAGCATCCGCACTGTTGAGCGTACCGCGTATGGCGGCGGGCGATTGTGTCGTCTGTTGTTTACAACTCAGCCGAATAGAGAGCCAAGACCTTCGAAACTGTCTTCCTCGTCTTCTTCAGCAGCTGCTTCCTCAGCGGGAGCAGCAGCATCTGCAGCGGGGGCAGCACCACTAGGTGCAGCAGCGGCAACCGGTGCAGCGATAGCAGCGCTCATCGCTTCTCCGATATCGACTTCACCAAGGCTAGCTACAAGCGCTTTCACGCGTGCATCGTCACCTGATACGCCAGCGGCCTTTAGGACCGCACCGACATTCTTTTCGTTGATCTCATTCTCTGCTGAGTGCAATAACATTGCAGCATATACATATTCCATTTTTTCTCACTTCCTTTCAACCAAATAGGTCACCGAGGCCGTCAAAGGCGACCTCTTCATCCTCCTCAGGCTCCTCTTCAGCCGCTGCCTCTTCAGGCGCGGCTTCAGCAGGAGCTGCGGCGGCAACTGTTGTTGCGGCGCCGAGCATACTCGACAATTCTTCGTCGAGAGCGGAGGAATCTAGTTGACCCGCGAGGGCCATAGCCCGTGAATTTGCACGGGAGATGAATAGAGGCATGGTTTCACTGTTAGTGATACCAGCCTCAACAGCCACGGAGAGCGCCTCGCTCTTCGCTTTAGATAGTAGAGGTGACATTGTTTCTGGTGTGAACCAGCGTATGTTGCAGGCAACATTGAACGAGGTGGAAACCGCCTGTGCGATTCTATTGCGGAAGCCATCAAGGTCAAGGTCAAGATCTTCAGGTGGCATTAGGATACCATCTTGCATAGCGCCACAGAGAATAATTCCAATTTCAATTGGCTTGATTCCCAATTTGTCTAACATTAATCCTAGGTCACCAGGAATTTCATCGCCTTGATTAACGACAGTAACTGTCTTCTGAATCATTACTTTGCCTTTGTCAATCTTTGCTGGGATACCAACTGCGGATAATTCTCCGACAATTGGTCCAGGTGCGAAATCAGTTTCTCCTGCCTCTACAACAATGTCTTGAGGTGCAATATCTCCTTCCTTTGCTGAGCGACCAGTTCGAGTCTTTTCTAACTCGTTGAATAACTGGAACGCACTTAGGTTAGAGGAATGAACAATAACAGGCTGTTCAGCGTTTTCCATCAATGTCTCTAATGCTTGTTCATCAAGACCTGCATTTTTCCATGCAAGGCGGAACAGAGTTTTCTTTGCCATTGTGAGGCTCATCATGGAGCGTAATTCTGCTCGCATGCCTAGCATTGCAGTTGCTGGTACACCAGTGGTATCAACAATTCCAATCACTCCATCTTGTTGAAGGATTTCAGTAAGTTCCACAACTCGGTCTTTCTTCCAACTAATTACTTTTGGAATCATCAATTCAACACCTCCACTTTGATAGCAGGACCCATGCTGGTCTTGATGTAGAGTGAACGAATATTGTCTGCGCCACGTTCTAACTTTGATGTTACACGTTTCCACATTTCAAATGCGTTTTCAGAGATGTGTACTTCAGTTTGGCTTCTTGCCCCTACAATAGTGTGGAATGTGATTTTATCTCGACTGCGAATGATAGCAGTGTTACTAAGTCCCTCTGCAATCATACCAGGATCAACATTAGGTGGTACAGGACGAGGCATCTTACCACGAGGACCAAGGACGATTCCAAGGAATCGTCCGATTGTTGCCATATGTGGGACTTCAGATAAGAAAAAGTCGTGCTTTCGTGCCAACTTTCTTGCTTTCTGTCGGTCACCACCCAAATCCTCAATTTTATTTGGGTCAATGACAACGATTCCTGCAGCTTTTGCTTTGGTTGCCATTTCCGCCTCAGCAAACATCGCAACGCTGATTTTCTTACCGCGCCCATGTGGGAGGCGGACATTTTCTTCAATCCTGTTTGTAGGATTTTTCAAATCAACATCTTTGATAGTAAATGCCATCTCAATGCTCTCAACGAACTTTCGCTCTGGCGCTTCTCCAAGCGCTTTTTTCACTGCTTCAGTAATTTGTTCTTCCATTTTTTCTCACCCCTGCGGTCAACGAGGTTTCCCTCTCCCGCAACCCGTGGTTTAATTGAATTTGTCGTCATGATCTCCTGCTTTCACCTGCTTTATGAAATCCTTTGGCACGATGCCTTCAATGTGGCAACGCATAGATACACATGTTCCCATGACTTCTAATGAGCGTTGCTTGACACCTTTACCAGACAAATCATCCGCTTTCTCTTTTGAGATAGTAATGATTTGGTCGAGTGTAATATTGTGAACTGATGGGTCTGAACCAACATCAGTTTCTCCTTCCCAAGAGCCGTTGAATTTGATGCCCTTACCAATAACTGCTGTGCGTATGCGTCGTGCAGTCCAGTTATCTGACATTGATTCACCTCATTGTTTGGGTTTTGGCCGACCTGCTTCCCCTATTTAACCGCCGCGAGAACCCTATTGGGTACTCAGACAACACGCTCCGTTACATGCACGTTGTCAGCACGCATTGTGATAGGGATTGGAACTGCTGCTTCGAATAATTCTACAGTCACCTCTTCTTTGCCTTCTTCAACTCCAGTTACACGGGCGCGATTTCCTTTGAAATGACCCACTCTGATTTCAACAACGCTACCAACTTCTATTCCAGCAGTTGCCGATTTCGGCTCGAGATAATTGGAAACAACTCCCAAGGGCGCTTCACCTGGAAGAACTTTGGAACAACCACGCATTGGTGTAGTTACACCACCTGCACGTCCGATCAACTTCTCAACGTGGTGCTTTGCACTCGCTTCAACAAAGATATATCCGCGCATAAGTCGAGGGTGAATGACTGAGAAAACTTCGTCTTGAACATCTCTCAGAGAGCCAGTTCCAGAAATACGTGCATGTATTTCATTAGCGATTTTCTGTTCTTGACCAATTGTTGTTTTGAGCATGTAAAGGAAACTTGAGACATCCCCATACATATCCCCAAGTTGGGAAACCGTTGGTCTGGTTTGAATAGCGGAGATATCGTCATCTGAATTATCCATCTCATCAGGGCTCAAAACATTGAGATAACCAGGGTCAACCCACATTGCTTCATCGTAAAGGGTCCGTGGCTCTATTTCTGAGGTATCACTAACAAACAGAATAGGAGTAACCTCGTTTAGTCGGTTACCAAATTCAATTCCACGTGCATCTCCCATTCGAACTAAGGTTAGAGAGGATGATTGAATACCTGTGGAGTCTTCAATTCTCATGAACACATGGTCAAGATCATTGTGGTCTCCAACCCCGTAAACTCCATCCCAGCAATTTGCAAAATCGGTGACTTCCTCGCCACGCTTCAGCAAAAGTAATTTGTCTTCGTGTCGAATAAAAACTATGAATCCATCAGACATTTTGAAACCTCCATTTCTAAATTTTGATCAACCAATTAACCATCGGAAGAATTTGGGTAATTCAGTATCCATTAACCACAACATAACAAAGCCGATGAATCCTAGTACAAACATGCCAATTCCACAGACCCAGATAGTTTGTCTAAATTCCATCTTACTAGGTTTGCGAGCCATACGAACAATTCGTGCCCATGAACCACGGCCAAAACTGCGGACCCATGTCTCAAACTGATCTTGTCGAGCTTGAACTCGGTCCTCAAAGGACTTACTTGTAGAGTCTTCACTAGCCATGGCTGAACCCCTTTAGGGTTCATGCCGACATGGGGGTCCTCTTTAACATCAACGGGTCAATTCAATTGATGAATTCAAGACTACGATTGCGCATTGTACGCATTTGTTGATGTGCGGTAGCGCCAAAAATCTGCTGACTTTTAACTCCGGTTAAAACTAACAAAACACGCAACTCGTTGCCCATACTTTGGTCAACCGTTGCACCCCAAATAATTCTAGCATAGGGGTTGATTCTCTCTCGTATTTCTTGAGCGCAGCGTTCCGCTTCTCCGAGAGTTAGTGATGGCCCGCCAACCACATTGACAAGAGCACCGCGGGCATCAGAGATATCAATATCAAGAAGTGGTGAGGATAGGGCTTCTGCAGTTGCATCAATAGCACGTTCATTGCCAGTTGCTTCTCCTAGTCCAATCATTGCCATTCCACCTCCGTTCAGCATCACACTTCTCAAATCTTCAAAGTCGAGGTTAACAAGACCTTCTTTGGTAATCATTTCTGTGACACCAGCAATTGATCGCATTAGCAATTCATCAGCAACTCGGAAGGCTGCTTCTATAGGCAAATCTTTGACACCTTCAACTTCTAACAACTTTTCATTAGGAAGTACCACAACTGTATCGCATACTTCTCGCAATCTCTCTAATCCCCATTCAGCATTTTGTCGGCGTAGTGTACCTTCTGAAATGAATGGATATGTGACAACTGCAATGGTTAGAGCTCCAGCGGCTTTTGCTAATCGTGCAACTACGTGAGCCGAGCCAGTTCCTGTACCACCACCAAGTCCAGCGGTAACAAAAGCAAGGTCACAATCATCAACAATATTGACAAGTGTGCGTTCAGATTCATAAGCGGCTTTCTCACCTTTTTCAGGATCTCCGCCAGCCCCTCGTCCACGGGCAGTTCTGCCAATCAGAATTTTTTTGTTAAGTTTAGAACGTAATAGGTGCTGAGCATCAGTGTTAACTGCAAATCCTGAGATGTGATCACCAGCCAATAAGCCTTCATCTTCTAAGCGTTGAACAGTATTACAACCGCATCCTCCGCATCCAAAAACGCGAATTCTTGGTGCTAAACTTGCTAATAATTCTACTAACTCTTCATCACCTTGATTGGTTTCACCCTTACTTTCTTCAATGTCTTCGGTCAAGGATTTCTCATCCTCTTGTAGTTCTAACACGCGGTCAATTAAATGGCGCATGAACCTAGCCTCACTAAAGTCGCCTTAACCTTGACGCTTGCAATGGTGCTGCTCAAGTGGGTTCGCGCACCCCTTCGGAATTGCCGAAAATGAAGAAAGTCCTCCCTTAAGGGAGGTCATTTGGCCCGAAGGTCAAAGTGTAGGGGCTTATCTGCCGGTTTGATGAAGCCCAAATCTCTGCTGCTTGTGATAATTTTAATCGTCTCTTCACAGCAAATGTTTTTCACTTCTGAAATCACAATAAATTCAGCATTAGATGAGAAACAGCCTATGGCACAATCAGTGGCCAGCCAATGGCAGATAAATGACGCTCCACCCATCCAATCAGGTTGGTCTGCTAATACTTGGCAACCAGACCCAAAGGGTCCACTGTGGGATTTGGATTTCAGTCCTGATGCCACTAAGATAGCGGGAGTAGAGATTTCAGATAACAGACTCTTTGTTTGGAATATTTCAGATGGCCGAGTTTTACTATGGATTCATCATTCTGCTGCAATAGTTGATGTTGTTTGGCTTTCTAATGAATGGGTGTTAGTGGCAGATTCTGGGACAAATTGGTATTCATATCATGTTATTGACAACGGTTCTTCCACGCCCCATACATCTACAGAGATGCGCTCAGGTCAATGGACCGATGGCCTAACTGGAACATATGGTGGATATCTATGGGGTCTTGATGCCTCTTTGAATCATTCAAAGGTGGCATTTTGTGGTAACATCAACCAGATGAATATGGGTGGGGAAATTGTAATTGCTGATATATCTCATTTCATTGATGGTTCACCAGCCAATGCGCAACATTTCTTCCCGCAGTTTTGGTCGGTAGATTGTGCAATTTCACCTAATGGCGCAACGGTTGCTGCTATCGGTCGAAATCTGACCACATATTCTGATGGTAATGTCACCTACCGAGATGTTGTGTATGGTGTTGATGTTGCAACAGGAGGGCTTCAATGGGAACGTTTTGTTGGCGGTGATAATTCCAGTGCTTGGGCAGTAACTTGGGAGCCAGGTGGGGGTAGTTATACGATTGCTTACAATCACCCTCTTCCAAGTCAACCAAATGTTTGGGAAGGAGTTGCTACTGCATACGCAGAAGTAGATGGCTCAGTATTTTGGTATTCACCGATTCCACAGAATGTCAGTAGTCTTAGGTGGCTCCCAGATGGATCTTACCTTGGAGTCGGATTATACGACCCAGGGAGAATATCATTTATTGATACTGCAGGACACATTCAAACAGATTTTGGCTGGCATGCGGTAAAGTCAGGTTCAACTTCAATTCCAGAGGACATCACAGCGGTAACTACAGCCTCAATTTCAGCACCTACTACAGCAAACCAATTGATGGCATCCGCTGGTAGGGATGGTGCAATTGAGATTTGGGTAATTGATGTCACTACTTTTGAAATTCTACCATACAGGAGATTAGGTCCTGCACATGTAAGGGAAATTGCAGTTCACCCGGTTCTTGATTTAGTTGCCATCGCCGATTCATCAGGTGTACTAACCGTTCGCGCTTCTAATGGCTCAATTGACCGTCAGTGTTTCCATCCAGAGTATGGTATGGTTGTTTACGAAATTCCATTTGCCAAATCAGTTGATTGGATTAATGATGAAGCGATAGTAGCTTTCAGTGATGGAGTAATTATTGCTTGTAATGAATTTAGTAAATGGTCATGGTCATTTGACCTAAGAGATCACAAAACGGTAGGTGCTTTTGGTAGAATTGCCATGCATCAAACCAGTAATTATGCTGCAATTTCTTGGTCATCTAACACTCTCAATACCTCATTAGATGGGCACGTTGCTATAATTGAGCCAATGTCTGGACAATTCTTCAATGAATGGCAATATTCAGAATCTCATTGGACAATGGCCTTCAATGATTTTGGCACAAAATTGGCTTCAGTTGGCCAAACTGGCGGTGTAAGACTGTGGAATACAAGTGACCCCAACCCACAGAATTGGATGGATGATGGCTCACCGTACTCACACAATGGGTATGTCGGGGTTACTGAATGGATGCCAGGAGCCGACTTGTTAGTAACTGCAGGTTGGGATAAACAACTCATCATGTGGGATATTCAAAGCCAATCTCAAATGCAACAAATTACATTGGGTGAAGAACCCTTTGCATTCGCAGAATTACTCAATGATGGTATGATTGTAGTCGCAACTGGTAACGCCCAGAATTCACTGACAGGACAGTTAGAATTCTATGATATCCAAAATAGTTCGTTAGCCAATTCCTATCAAATGAATCATATTCCTCGTGGTTTGGATGTATTTCCAAGTGACCAGTCTTTGGTTGTGGTGAATCACACCGGTACAATGCTAGTGCTCAAGCAGGATGCGGATGGCGATGGGTGGATAGATGTGGATGATGCTTTCCCAAATGATCCAACTCAACATGAGGACAGCGATGGTGATGGTTGGGGGGATGACCAAACACAGCCTAATGGTGACCATTGCCTAAACACACAAGGAAGTAGTTACCAAGATAGAAATGGGTGCCTAGATAGTGATGGGGATGGTTACAGTGATGCAGATGCCACTTGGCTTGCTCACCCCCTTGGTGCTGCTGATGCTTTCCCTAACATGCCTTCACAATGGCATGATACTGATGGAGATAGTCATGGTGATGAATACTCCTTCACCGTTGGTAATGATGGTCTAAGGGTCGGCGAATCTGGTGATGCTTTCATCACTGATGCATCTCAATATCGAGATTTAGATGGAGATGGTTGTGGTGATAATTACACATACGGTGATGACAACGGTATGCGAATAAATGAAGCAGGAGATGCATTCATCTCAGATCCTACACAATGCAATGATTTTGATGGGGATGGTTATGGTGACAATTACACTTTCACGTTAGATAATGTTGGTTTACGAGTTGAGGCAGGAGATGCTTTCCCTATGGATTACATGGCGTGGTCGGACTTAGATGGGGATGGTTGCCCAACCAGTTCTGCAACTGGTCTTGCAATTGACCTCTATCCAACAGATAGTGAAAACTGTGATGAAGAGTTACCATTTTGGTTACCGGTGAATTTAGCAATAT
>JAQXFA010000121.1 GCA_029250565.1 Candidatus Thalassarchaeaceae archaeon | reverse complement strand
CTAAAACCCCATACATGTAAGGTGAGCCTGAACCTGTAGCACAATAAGTGTCTGAAATTGAACCGCCAGCAGAATCAATTGAGTATACATGGCCTCCATCATGATCAACACCTGCAATCAATAATTGAACCCAATAAGGCCTGCCACCTAGAATATTAGCAGTCAGAGTTGCAGCGGCTTCGACCTTCATGACTCCTCCGCGCTTCATTTCATAAATGGCTATTTCAGCAGCCAAAACTCGAGAAAGGACTTGAGCGTGACCAACTAATCCAGCAGTTGTAAGAGCGATGTTATCTGCAATTGAGAATAACTTCTGTACATTTTTGTTAGCCACAAAGTGACCCATAGTCGCTCGATGATCAGCACCTACTACTACGCCACCATCAAAGCATATCCCAATAGTGCTAGTTCCTGTCTTCAATGCCATCATCTCTGCGTCCATGTCATTACCCTCCAATCGCCCGTTCTTGAACATTCGCACGAAGCGGAATGCCCGCCTCGGCATGGAAGGGGAAATATCGGCCCCTTATCAACCCGACTAAACCGAACCACCTACTTACTACATCAAAACAGGAAATTGGTTATGTGGAAAGCCCTTCACCGGTAAATGGTGGAAATGACTGAGGATGATGATGAAGGGCCCCGCTGGATTGACATCCCCAGTACCTCAGAAGGGGAAATGCCACGACCAGAGCCAGGTCAACTTTACCATGACTTGGGCTCATTATACCCAGATGCCCCTGTACCACGAATTGATGGTGAATTGGTCATTCGGAGAGCAGTGTTACACGATGTTACAGGTTTAGATGACATATTCAATTGGGCTGCAGAGGGAGAAGTGGTGATTGTTGAATTAGGAAAAATCATCGGCAGAGGTTTTGAATTTGAGACTACAATTGAACAAATCTCAAACTTCATTGTCAAAGATATAGGTGGATCACTCGTCCAACTAGGAGAAGATCGAGTTCTTGTTCTACCTCCAGGGGTAAGTGGTGTTGCCGGCCTAGAAAAAGAATCGTTCGAACACTCTTTGTGAGGTGATAAGGTGGAAAGTGACGTTGATTTACCATGCCCTACTTGTCAATCAGAAGGTTGTTTAAAACTCCTATCAATGTCATCTGAAATCCCGTACTTCGGCGAGCATACACAGATAACTATTAGTTGTGAAAAATGTGGAATGCGGCAAACTGATTTCATCCCTTCAGAAGAACGTGGAGCCCTGTCTTCCACTTTGTCTATAGAAAAAGATGAGCACTTACAAGCAAGAGTTGTCAGGGGCTCTTCTGGAACCGTCAGAATACCGGAGTTAGACTTAGAAGTATCACCTGGTACTCAATCCACTGGATATGTTTCAAATGTTGAAGGTGTAGTAAATCGATTTATTGACATCATTCGTATGATGATGAGACAAATACGCGCTGACATTGAAAATGGAGAGTGTGATGATGAGGAAAACTTGGAGAAATTATTTCAACTTGAAATGGCTCTTACAGCACTGGCGAAGGGAGAATTACTCGGCGACCTTTCTCTCGAAATACTTGACCCTAAGGGGCACAGCATAATTGGCCATGATGATGCGGTGAAAAAAGAATTGACTGCTGAGGAAGTTGCCCAACTTGACCCTGGTCCAGCTCCTATCATCATGGGTTCAGAAGATGTTGAATGAACTAAAGGCGAGCATCAGCAGCCAAGAAATCATCAACAATATGTGCGGTTTGCTGACGCATTTCACCAAGATGGTTGAGATATTCACTTGCCTTGTCAATACAAATTTGTTTCATTTGGCCTGTGAGAATTTCTCCAGAGCGGTAACCAGACTCAACTTCTGCAAGGGCTTTATCATCATCTTCGAAGAAGTATCTAAGATATTGGAAAGCAACATCCACATCGGGATTACCTCCAAGCCGACGGTGTTCTTCTAGAGTTGGTTGGCCACCTGAAAAAGAGGATTTTACTTTCTTTTCCATAACTTGTACATCTTCAGTTAGGAAAATTGTTGTCTCCGGGCGGCTTGATGACATTTTATCGCCAGTCATGCCAATAGCGAACTGATGGTATGTGCTTGAAGGCTGTAACAATCCAAGACCACCCATTGAGCGCTCCAATTTCAGAAGTTCTGGTCGGATTAAATCACGATCTCTGCTAGTGGCTGCTGGAATCTCAATCGAACCATGCTTTGGATTGGAACGAATATCACTGAAACCAATCCCGCTTAATATTGCTGATAACTTATCAAACACAGATTGCCTCAAACTTTTGTCAATTTTCCCATCTGCACCAACCCCTAAGGCTTGAGAATTTTCATCTTGAACAGAAAGTCCGATTACTAACCCACCTGATTTGCTAGCCTTCACATTGAACCAGTTGGTCTTACTTGCTAAGCCACGCGTTAGTCTCAAGTGAGGGTCTTGATCAACACCGACTGGCACCACAATTGGCCTTAGGCCACCGTACTCGTCTAATTGAGGGTGCAAAATATCACCTGCTTGTACCAATGGCGCCTGCACATGGGCAAGATTAGTTTCACCTTTGAATCCATAAATTGCTTCAAATTCAGACAAATTTGTTCTCTTCCCAAGAGTAAATCCTAGTCGTTGCACAACGGGTCTTGTTGATTGGAAGTAAACAGATGTATTTTCCACATCCAAACCTAATGCAGCATAATTTGCCACATATTCCTCTAGAGCTACTCGGCGGCATTCATCCAATGAAAGGCCACGTGTAGCATGGGCTTCTAAATCGGCCACCGCGATTGATACATCTGCACCTTGTTCTTGGAACCATTTTACTTGATCAATTACCATCTTATGCCCAAGGTGCATTCTTCCTGAAGGCATCAGTCCTGTCAAGACTCCAAATGGATTACCACTAGAGTGGGCATCTAAAATGAGGTTTAAGTCGCGGTGAGCAAACACTATCCCTCTACGATGTAACATGTGAGGGTTGGGTAAAACTGAGTAATCTACCATTTCTAAACCAAATTGTTCGATGATTCGGTTATAGTCAGTTGACTGACTTGACGACCAAGGGTCAATTGAAACGTCTCCTGCCATCTGCTCCCCGAACCGGTCTCGTAAGCATCAATGGCATGAATGCTACGGCTGTAACGAAGCGTAGGTGGCCATTGTTGAAATCAAATATACTAGCCACCCCTCACCTAAGATATGGCACGTATTCTATCTTATGGGGCTGGGCTTGTTGGTTCATTCATTTGTGATGAATTATCCAAGAGTGGGCATGATGTCACGGCTATTGCTCTTAATCACCATGATGTCCCTATGTTAGATAAAGTCAGAAATAATCTGTCCTTTTCCTTAATTGAACAAGACGCAACTTCTCATTTAGCAGATTGTGACCTATCTGAATATGACTTAATCCTCAACTTACTTCCAGGAAGAATTGGAGATTCTATACGTGAACACTTGATTTCTAATGGGGTAAAAGTCTGTGATTTAGCGTTCTCAGATAATTCCCCGGATAGGTTTAGTGAACTTGCGAAACAATCGGAATCATCAATGATTCATGATTGTGGAATTGCACCCGGTGTATCAAACATGGTTGTAATGTCCGAACAAAAAGGATTACCTGCACTAAAATCAGTAAAAATTCGCGTTGGCGGAAACCCCGTCCATCAAGATTCAGAATGGAGTTATTGCGCACCATTTTCGCCGACAGATGTTATTGAAGAATATACACGGCCAGCGAGAATACGAATGAATGGTGAAGAAAAAGAAGTTCCAGCGATAACTGATCGCCACATATTCATCGCTGGAAACCACGGTGAAATGGAGGCTTTTCTCACTGACGGTTTGAGGTCCCTCCTAACCAACCCTGACATAACGTGTGAGTCATTATCAGAATATACTGTGCGCTGGCCAGGGCACATAGAAAAGTTCCTTGATTTGCGAACTAGTGGAGCATTGGATGAACAAGAACTTGTGCAACAATGGGCTTACACCACTAACAGGTCAGAATTTACTTACATGGACATCAGCATCACCCAAAACAATGGATCAGTGGTACATTGGGAGTTTGATATCCCTGGGATCAATGAATCAAAGGATAGGTTATGGCCTTCGATGGCGGTAGCAACTGGAATCCCATTTTTGGTTGCTTGCGAAGCTTTGCTAGATGGTAGAATTCAAGGTATTCAATCACCGGACAACTATTACTCAGATTTAGATGATATTGTAACTCGCCTCAGGATATCAGGCGCTGAGATAACTAGGACTGAGTTAAATTGAAGATATCTTAACTTGATAATATGATTATTCATGGGCGTTATTCTTCTTCAAATTTCAGATTATCTAATGTATCCAAGACTGCAACTGCTTGTTGGACACGACGGTCATTTTTCACTAACCAGATGATTGCAACAGGGGCACTGAGTGCCACAATTACTGCAAGAGCAGGTAGTATCCAACTATATTGAGAAATTTCACGTGGCTCAACTAGCCAAGTGAATCGCATTGGTGTATTATCCCAGCGTCTAGACCAATCAAACAAATCATCAGTGTGAATTCCTGCAACCGTGATTGCAACTATATGACAATTGAAACGTTCACAGGTTTGTTGAGTGGAATCATTATTTGCTGATGTATCAAAATTAATTCTAACTTGTTGCCCCGGCATCAAAGTCAAAATTAAACTATTATTTTCTTGACGCCAACCAGTTTGCAAATGAGGTGAGTCGATTTCTAATTCCTCTAACGAAATATCGCCATAAATCACTGAAACAACATCGGAATTAATGTTTGAGAATTTATTTGTTATTGGAACATCCCAAAAGACATCATTACTTGATTGTGAATCACTTTCAAATGACACAAGCCATGAATCAGACGATGAATTATCTAATGAGAATTCGCTTTTTGTAGCTTGATAAGAAGCGTGCTCACCCCATGTAGTGAACCATGCAGTTGTCGATTCTATAGATGAAACTAGTTCGGAATTAGGTCGTACTATTACATCGTGGTCGCGCGCATGCCAATAAAAATTAATCAAAGTCTCTCCATCTTCAATCAATGCTTGAAAGTGATCAACTGTTTGCCTATCCTTTTCCAGAGACCCGCCATTATATGATAAAATATTAATTTCTGAATTGAATGGAGTAATTTGCTGATCTACAACTGCAAAACCTGCAGCAGTAATCGCTTCAGAATCAATTTCATTTAATCTATCTGAATCTACCCCCAATGAAATTGGATTGCCCCCCCATTTTGAAGCATTAATTCTCTTTGTGAGATAATCTCTACACTCAGAAATTTCTAATTCGTAAACTGATGTTTCGCTACCAGACATGCCATGGCAACCAAATTCATCACCCATCCCTAGTCTTTCAGGACCAATTATTGTAGTAAGCCAAGTATCTTCTTCCCATTCTGCAGCAACAGGTGCACAAAGAGGTAGTATGAGTAGCCCAAACAAAGTGATTGCCACTATCTGCCTTGTGAGCATGTATGCCCCACCCGCCACCCTTTCAAGAACAGCGCGGTCTAGCCTCTTGGCCCAATAACCATGAAAACCCCTAACCTAGACGAGTTGATTATGGGCGATTTGAGCGATGAGGGGCGCGCTCGTTTAGCTAAACTCACAAAGGTAGAACCTGCAAATCGACCTTTACCCTCAACACCTCTTTACAGCGGCCTGTTAAATTTCGCTGTTCCTTTCATCAATATCATCACCAGATTAAAGATTTCAGGGATGGAACACATACCTAGAACAGGCCCATTGATAATTGCCGCTAATCACCTTTCACACCTTGACCCTGTTCTCGCAATTTTTAGTTCAAGAAGAAAATTGTTTTATTTGGCGAAAAATGAACACTTTAACAAACTTGGTTGGAGACAATTGATGCTTGCTACTGGTCAAGTTGAAACTGATCGACAGAAGGGTGGTGATGATGCAATCGCTCGTGCCGCTGATGTGCTAGGTGCAGGTTTGCCACTCGGCATATTCCCTGAAGGAACTCGCTCAAGAAATACCTCGCCACCATATCTAGGTCGAGGGAAAACTGGGATTGCTAGGATAGCAGCAGCTTTTCCTGATACTCCAATCGTTTTTTGTGGAATAAATGGGGCGAGAGAAATTCTAGCACCTGGTGAACCATTTCTACCTAGAACTTGGAAACGTACTGAACTAAAGTTTGCTAGCCCAATTACTTGGAATGAATGGGCTAGCCATGATAAAGGCGCAAATTTAGATGATGTGCGAGTGGCAAAAATAGAGGCAATGCCAGAAGAAAAACGCCGCGAAGAACTGGGGAAATTATACCGCCAATTCACTAACCAAAGTATCGCAACTATCGCTGCACTAGGTGCGCCATGAACCCTGTAAAAAGGGAAAGTGAAGCGATTTGTTCTTAGTGCGTCAATTCCCCCCTTGATGCCGGCGTCAGTATGGACCAGTATCAGCATCTACTCAAACTCATCCTCCAAGAGGGTGTAGAGCGGGATGATAGAACGGGAACTGGCACAATTTCTGTGTTTGGACACCAATCAAGATATGACCTTCGGAGAGGCTTTCCCGCGATTACTACCAAGCGAGTTCACTGGCCTAGCATCATTCACGAACTTCTTTGGTTTTTATCGGGCGATACAAACACTCGCTACTTAACAGACAACAAAGTTCGAATTTGGAATGAGTGGGCTGACGAAAATGGTGACCTTGGCCCAGTATACGGCAAACAATGGCGTGCTTGGGAAGGAAATGATGGCCGAGTTGTTGATCAAATAAGGGAAGCAGTGGCGCAACTGCGAGAGAACCCAGGGTCACGCAGAATCATTGTATCAGCTTGGAATGTAGGTGAATTAGATGATATGGCATTGATGCCTTGTCACGCATTCTTCCAATTCTATGTAGCTAATGGCGAGTTGTCTTGCCAACTTTATCAGCGTAGTGCGGACGTATTCCTAGGGGTGCCTTTCAACATCTCTTCATACAGTTTTCTGACTTGTATGATGGCACAAGTTTGTGGTTTGAAACCCGGGGATTTCATTCACACTATTGGAGATGCACACCTTTACCTAAATCATCTTGAGCAAGCAAGGGAGCAAGTCGGAAGAGTACCACTAGAATTACCTCGTTTGAAACTCAATCCAGAATGCACTGAAATTGATGATTTTTCTTATGATGATATTGAAATTGTGGATTATAATCACCATCCACATATTACTGCCCCGATTAGCGTATGAGGTGAAACTGATGAAGTTAGGAATGATTGTGGCAATGGATGAAGATGGAGTAATTGGGCGTGACGGCGTCATGCCATGGAATCTCCCTGCAGATTTAGCTCACTTCAAACGTTCAACCATGGGTTGCCCGATAATAATGGGGAGAAAAACCTACGAGGCCATTGGGCGGCCATTACCAGGTCGGCTAAACGTGGTACTCACTCGTGACATGGAATGGTTCGTTGAGGGTGTTGAGATAGTTCATGATATCGCAGATGCACTAGAAGTTTCAGCAATAGATGCAGGAATAGATGGTTGGGCTTGGGTTATTGGAGGTGGTGCAATTTATGCAACCATGCTCAATCGCTGCGATAGATTACTAGTAACCCACGTTAAAGCAAAAGTTGGCGGTGGTGACACTTGGTTCCCTTACATCAACTGGGATGACTGGGAAGAAATCACACGTGAAACAAGAAGAGCCGATGACAAGAATCCGTTTGATATGGCATTCGCCACTTATGAAAAGCCTTAATCGGTGTTAGAATGAAAGTGAATCAACTAGTCGTAACA
>JAQXFA010000120.1 GCA_029250565.1 Candidatus Thalassarchaeaceae archaeon | reverse complement strand
CTAGTGATATTAACCTGGTTCCCGAAACACCAATCTACGGCAAAGAAACCTTAGTGAACATAACTATAGTCAACCTAGGAAATTACACATATCAACCATTCTATGTTTCTCTAGAAACCTTGATTCATCATGAAGGGGAACTGCAAATATCAGAAATTGGAGTACAAGAAATGAGATTCTTAGAAGGTGAAACTACCACAATTATTTCGTTTAATTGGATTCCTGAATGGGATGGTGAACTTGATTTAATTGTCACACTTGACTCAACAAATTTGATTACTGAACGAAATGAAAATAATACGCAAAATTGGACCGTTTCTGTGGAAAAAACTTCGGCTGAGAAAGGGTTCTTCATTTCTCAATCTATGCTCGCTTTAGGTGGATTTAGTATCATAATTTTCTTCTCAATAGCAATGTTCCTTGCTATGAGAGCAAAACGTGAAGAGGACACTGATGGGGAGTGGGAAGAAGTGACCTACGATGGAGCTCCAGACCAAGAAATGAAGGGAAAATATGAGGACGATGGCCACGAGTATCTTCAATGGCCAACAGGAAGTGAAGATTGGTGGTATCGTAATAATTCCGAATCTGAATGGGCTCCTTGGGAAAAGGACTGAATTTATTTTCAAAATAAAGGAGGGATGGGATGAACAAGCAAGAGCCTACAAACCGATTGTCAGAATGTACCTCACCTTATCTTCTCCAACATGCATCAAATCCAGTTGCATGGCAACCTTGGGATGATACAGCAATTGAATTAGCTCGTGAAATGGATCGCCCATTGTTAGTCTCAATCGGCTATGCCGCATGCCATTGGTGTCATGTGATGGAGCATGAATCATTTGATGATGAGGAAATTGCTTCTTTGATGAATGAAAAATTAGTTTGCATTAAGGTCGATAGAGAAGAACGCCCTGATGTTGATGCACTTTACATGGCCGCTTGCCAAGTGATGACAGGGCAAGGTGGATGGCCTCTCAACGCCTTTCTCGACCCACATACACTGAAACCATTCTTTGCTGGAACGTACTTCCCACCTAAACAAGGCCATGGAAGACCATCTTGGCCTCAGTTAGTTATCGCCATGAGTGACGCGTGGAGTGGGCAACGAGAGGGGTTAGTCAATAACTCAGATATGATAATCGAGCACATCAATAAAATGGCAGCTGACTCAAGTAGTGATGAAGTTGACCTAAAAGAACTAATTGAGGTGGTGACTGAAGGTTCAGTACAACATTCATTGAAAATATTTGATTCGCAAAATGGAGGGTTTGGTGGCGCTCCTAAATTCCCTCACCCCATGGAACTTGAGGCTTTACTGAGATATGGTTCGGATGAATCTAAGAAAGCCGCTGAAATATCACTACGTTATATGTCCGAGAGAGGATTATTTGACCATCTTGGTGGCGGTTGGCACCGATACTGTGTTGACATCGCTTGGGCAGTACCACACTTTGAGAAAATGCTGTATGATAATGCACTTCTCTTACCTATTCACACCCGTGCATTACGAGATGGAGTTGGTGAGAAATTAGTTCATCAAAGGGTTATCCAATTAACTCTTGAATGGCTAAAACGAGAGATGCTTGACCCTAATGGTGGGGTTTGGTCAACTCTAGATGCAGACTCAGATGATGGTACTGGGCACAAAGAGGAAGGTGCATTCTACGTCTGGACTCCAGAACAGATTGAAGATGCCTTAGGAGTGAAAGATGGTGAACTCGCTTGCTCTCGCTGGACAGTTACTAAACTAGGTAACTTTGAGAATAGTGGAAGTAGTGTGTTAGCACTTTCAGATGTTGAGGAACTTAGTAGTGAAAAAGAGGAAGAAATGCGTCATTCATTGCTAAAAAAACGAGCGGAACGCGCTCGACCTGGTACTGATGACAAGGTTTTGACATCTTGGAACGGCATGCTACTTGTCGCACTTACGGAACTTGAAGACGATTTAGCCAGTGAAATCGGTGAACATATCGTTCAGGGTTTACTTGAACGATCAACCAATGAAGAGGGTTCAGTCTTACGAACTTGGCGTGGTGAAATTGATGGAGGCCCCGGTTTTCTTGATGACCATGCATGGGCTGCACTTGGCTTGCTAAATTGGGGGATTGCAACTGATAACGAAACCTGTATCAAAAGGGCATTATCGATAACCAAGCGATTGTTGAAAGAATTCTCTGATGCAGATGGTGGATTCTGGCTATCAACCTCTAATCATGGTGAATTACCAATCCGCCAACGCTGTGAAACTGACTCTGCTGTACCAGGTTCAACCTCTATTGTTGTACGTCTTATCTCAAACCTGCTTGGAATTTGGCCTGCCCACGAAGAATCGGACTTATGGCGTACCTGTGCTAGGGATTCGATCTCTAAACTTAGTGAAGGGCTCAAGCGGCGCGGCCCAGCATATTGGTCTCTTCTCAATGCTTCACAAGATTTGCTTAGGCCATGGGCTGTATGGCATATCCACCATGACGGCACTGAACCAGAGGCATTGAAACAACTACGCAGTACTGCAGGTGACTGTAAACTTGTCATCTCAACACAGAGTTCTAGTGATGGTAAAGACAGAGGAGATGCGCCATGGATGGCTTGGCTGTGTGAAGGGATGTCCTGTAAACCGCCAACCACAGAATCTTCTGATTTATTCTGGTAATTTACTCACGATTTGGTGATGACCCATTACCATATCACTTTCAGTTATGTGACCGAACTCGTCAAGAACCTTCACCACTTGAAACGTGGTAGATGCAACAATTCTACGCGGTAGTTCTAGCAGCGGGTGCAAGTAAGCGCCTAGGACAACCAAAGCCGATGCTACCTGTAAAACAAGGTAATCGTGAGATTCCGCTCGTGCAGTGGGTTGTTGAGAGATTGGAACTAGGTGGAATCACACCTATCGTAGTAACCAATCAAGAATTACTGATTGATGTCGCCTTTGCTCTTCCTGAACGAACTGTAGTACTCAATCCAGCCCCTGAGAAAGGTAGGACTGGTTCCATCCAATGTGGACTTGCAACCATCATCTCCAATCTCAAGAGTAAGCGAGGAATGAACGTGCTGATAGCTCCTGTTGACAGACCAGGATTCTCCATTTCAACACTTGAAGTCCTGCGTCATACGGAATTCAGTGCATGCCCTGCAAAGGATGGGCGCGGCGGACATCCTGTTCTGATTACCGAAGATGATGTTGAGAAAATAATGATTGCAACACCGGAAACATCGCTTCGTGACTTAATTTCACCAATGAAAATTAATGTTACCGACAAATTTCTCCATCTAAATGTTGACACACCAGATGATTTAGAGAAGCTACAACAAGCAGCAGATGAATTGTGATACGAATTAACCAAAGGGTAGCGTTCCGAAACCCATCTTTCGGATGGGTCCCCCTATCGATACAAACAGTGATAGGTTGGAACGAGTG
>JAQXFA010000119.1 GCA_029250565.1 Candidatus Thalassarchaeaceae archaeon | reverse complement strand
TGCCATGGCCTACACTAGTTCTATTACTAGTATTGGCACTTTCTTCAATGGCTCCAGCTGCTACTTTGCCTTCACTAGAATTTGGGGCTACAAGAGATGATTCATCTGCACCAACCTTTTCACTCCTACAACACCCATCTACAGGTCAAGATGCGCTTTCCCTAAACGACCTATTGTCTGGACATGATGCGGTTGTGCTGGGAGTATTCACATCTGGTTCACCTAATGCTGAACAACAAAAAAGAGATTTTGACAATGCGAGTGAACGACTTGGAGATTCAGTTGCTTTCGCACAGATTGCAACCGGTGAAGGCGTACAACCGACTGACCTCGACTATTACGCTGGTTTACTCAACAGTAGTTGGCCGTTACTAATTGATGAATCAAAAGGAGAGGTTGCAAATCAATTACCATCTGGAATTGCAGATGGTGTCATCATTGTTGATTCAGCAGGATTCATCTCAACTTCATCCTCAGGATCTATGTCAGACCAACGACTTGTTGAATCAGTTGAAAAGAGCATGAAAGGATCTGACCAATCGATGCTCAATATTTTCTATCTACTGATTCCAACACTTATTGCATTACCACTTCTCATTCTTGCATTCCCAAGAAAGCGAATGGATGTACCAGATACTCCTCTTCCTCCTTTCGCTGGAGTTGGTGGCACCGTGTTAGCGGCAAGCATTGGATTTGCAATTTGGGGCCTGCCAGTTGCAGTGCTCTCAGTTGTTGCTGGTGGAATCTGGCCATTTATTGAACTTGTATTAGTGATATGGCTTGCTTGGCAAGGCCTTAGTCTAGCGATTCACAGCGAAGTACACGAAGTAAATTTCATTGCCTCTGAAGTGCATAAAAGAATGCCTGAATCTTACCGGGAATGGAGATTGGGGCCAGACTTTTCGAGAGATGTTTTGCTAGGACACTGGCTTGCTTGGCTATCATGGCTAGCATATCCACTGATGATTCCTCAAGGTATTGGATCAGTTGCTGCTGCTTCTCTCACTGGCCTAGTCATGTCTCCTGTAATGTTGATTCTCCATTGCTTAGTCGCTGGCTTTGTAGTGCTAATTATTCGAGCTATCGCCTCAATTGGTGGTCCGTTTTCAAGACTACTTGGGTTACTCGGGCACGAAGAAAGTCCTCGTTTGTGGGGTTGTTTGCTAATTGGTATGGCTGCCTGGTGGTTCGTTTGGTTGTTGATAGGACCAATTGGAAATACACTTCTCACTTGATCATGAAACATAGGATACCCATTCATTCAGGTTCATCCGTGTATTCAGTAACTCGAATACCTAGATTACCTCGCCGCGCTTTGCGCTGCATAATCCGGTCCATTTTCTGATGAAAAACGGTTTCTAAATCAACTTCCATCGCCAATGCGTTGCCAAGAGTCAGAATAAACACATCTGCCAACTCTTCTGCAGCTTCTTCAGCAGGTTTTCTCTTTGTAATAGCAGCCGATAATTCGCCCAACTCCTCAATCATTAGAGCAAGCCGGTAACCCATGTCGTGACCATTATTTTCTGGACTAGCAAAATCGTGTTTAGCATGGAATTTAGCAACCCTACACATCATTGTCCCCCATGACCCGTCAGGGGAACCCGTTTCTCCCAACCCTTCTTGATTTGGATGTGCCATCCACTCATTCACGTCACGTGCTCGCTCACTCATACCCAACCCTTCTGTCGGCGGGTGAAAATCATTCGTGCGCGAGTAGCGCTGTCAAACATTGCCAAATTATGCCACGCATATCGGCTGCTTTGGCCTCAACAGAGTCGTGATCTATTGCAGCGTTTGCATCGCCCGGTGTCTTTCCAGCAGCCCAATTACTTGAAGCAATTAGACCAACATGAGGGATGCTAGTTTCAGCAATCAATCTAGCCTCTGGTGATATTGTCATACTTGCTGCAGTTGCACCCAAACGAGCGAATGCCTCTATTTCGGCAGGAGTCTCAAACTGTGGGCCATTAACATGTGAAACCACATGGTCAAGAGTAAGTACCTCATCACTTTGAGTACTAAGAACTGGTCGTAAAAGGTCACGGAGGTCGCCAGGATAATGATGTGTCATGTCAGCGTGGTGTGCATCTTCTTCTGAGAAAGTCACAGGCATACTGACGAAATCCAAAGTGTGTTCAGCCATTCCAACAATTCCAGGGGGGAAATGTGGGTCAATCGCTCCGACCGACTGGATTGAAACAATCACATCTGGATTACAGGCTTGTGCTGCCTTCACATTAGCATGATAATTAATCAAATGAGGTGGAGTAGTTTTGCCACCCCCATGATGACGGTGAACTATGAAAATCTTAACTTCACTCGATTCTGATGAAGCGTTGAGAGTCATTATCTCAAGAGGTACGTCGCCGTAATCAGTTTGTGCAACCAGTGAATCGGTTGCTGATATGGTAAATCCTGAGTTTCCTAAGTCAGCATCGGCAACAAGTTGCTTCATGCCAGTACCGCCGATGACGGCGATACGTTCCATTCAACATCACCTCACTCGCTGAGTCTTGCAATTAATTCTGCTTTCTTTCCGCCAACAGGCTTCCCTGCTGCCTTAAGCAGTTCTTTGAGTTCTGCAACTTTTAGAGATGAAAGGTCTTGTTCTTCAGCACTGTCATCAGAATCATCGCTTGATTCATCAGCCTCTGCTTCATCCTCTGAATCGTCAGCATCATCTGCTGATTCTTCTTCATCTTCTTCGCCAGCCATTGCCTTCTCAAGCGCCGCTGCCTTCTTGGCTGCTTGCTCTGCATTAGCTTGCTTTTCTTCTTCGTGAATCTCATCAAGAGTTGGCCCATCTTCAATAACCACTCCTGATTGGATCAACTGTACTTTACGAATCATTACTGTTCGAGTTGGTTGAATGGCCTTGATTGAATCAACAAGTGTTGTCTCAAGAGCACCGCTGAGTAGGGATGCTTGAACTTCTAACCAAGTAGAACGTGCAGTATATTGAAGCAAAGTATCTCGCATCAATTTTCGCATATGGCTTTTCTGACTAGACTTAATGCGATTTGCTGCAACTACAACTGGCTTTACTCGAATGTAATATCCATCAGAGGTCACACAATCTACTACGTCATCCACCTTTCCGCGGTGTCTGCGGATTTGACGGCGGATGTAATCGCTCTGTAGTGCATGTCCAATATACTCAGTTAAAGCATCTTCACCACGAGTGTCAACAACACGGAATCTGAGCTTGACGTGCATCTTTGAGAAGTCGCCATCAACGTCATTTTGAGTAGTTTCATAGATTCTACCCATCAAATGTTCTGGGGTTTCCCCAAGTGTTTCTCCAATGACCTTGAATTGCCAGGGTTGTCGAGGTGCTCGGATGGTGAACCACCGCTTTGACTTCCACTTATCTTTCTGTTTTCTCGCTGCTGCGCGTGCTTTTGCTCCTTTTGCGGCCATTATTGAACACCTGTGGTCTTACGGGGGCTACCCCATTAGCATCCCGCCGACCTACAAGCAGTATTTGAACGGGCCGGCTCACCCGTAGGGTGGGAAAATATCAATGCATTCAGTGGATAGACTATTTCCTGAAAAAAATCGTTGGTATCGGCATTCAACTCATATTTGTGAAATAGGCCGGCATTGTCATTTATCGTATCGCGCCGGCCAAATACAATGGCACTCCCAATCCACCGCCTTGAGTGGACAGTTCATGCATCTGGTGTCAGCGATATTGATGTGATTGCAGACTCCTTATCTTGGTTAATTGGTGATGAAGAATTCGTTGAAGTTGAAAAAACTCAATCATATCACAATACACCAATGTACATCATTCACGCTGAGGCAAAAAAAAGGTCTGATGCCCGCCGATCTTTACCGAGCTTAGGCAAATCATTGCTTGATGAACTTTCAAAAAGTATTGAGGGAAGAATTGATGAAGAAAACTGGCTACATCTAAGACTAAAGTTAGACGACCTTGTACATGGTAATCCTACTCTAACTAACCCTCATGACCTATGTGAGAGTGTTAAAGGAAGGGTAAAACTTGAGGTTTATCCTGGCGACATTGTAGAAGAAGTAGCACGCCGATTATTGACTGAAGCATCTGAAATCGCAACTAGAAAAGGCCTGCCTAAAATCCCAAACTCTGATGTTACAAATGATTAACTTCATAGAAGAGTGGCCTACACCGATGGTTTAGAGGAATTACGATGACTCACGTAGTAACCACCGCATGCGTTGACGCGAAGTACCAAGAATGTGTGGCAGTTTGCCCTGTTGAAGCATTTAGAGAAGCCGAAACTTACCTAGTAATTGATGCTGATGAATGCATTGATTGTGGCGCTTGTATTCCAGAATGTCCTGTTGAAGCAATTTTTGCTGACACTGATGTTCCTGCTGAAGAAGAGGCTTGGATTGAGCGCAACGAAATCGAGGCTCTTGATCTGCCAATCGCTGAAGGCGATTCACCAGTTCTTGCTTGATGTGAAAACTGACATTCCTCTTTGATGGGGTAAGGAAGAAATGGAAAAGTGCCCACTCTCTGAACAAGAGCAGAAATGGCTTGATGGCGGCATTAACGAATTCAATATAGGTCGCTATTGGCATGCCCACGAGGACTGGGAGGAGATGTGGAAGTCGCTCAAGGCGAGAGATGCTGACCAGAGGTACATCCTAGGTATCCAAGGACTCATCCAAACTACAGCTCTAATGTTTCAATACGAGCGACAAAAACCCCGAGGAATTGTCAACATGTGGGGTAAACTGACCGACAAACTAGGAACACCTGAATCACCCTTGTTCGAAAAATTATGGTGTGTAGACATTCCAAAAGTGCTCCAAGATGTTCTCCCCTTCCTTACCGATGCAACCTCAGATGAACCTACTTGGGGGCTCAATCCAAATACAGTGCTAATCTGATAAGTATGGATCAGAAGAGTTGACGCACAAGGATTTGAACAGAAATTTGATCAGTTCGACTACACTTCATCAACTGTTATCTTATTGTCATCTGCTTTTGGTTTCATGAGAACTCCAGCAATCACTAAGACTATACCGAGGATAACTGAGACTAAACCGATTGACCATAACGCAAGAGCAATCCCCCAAGTAGTATCATCATGACTCATTAAGAAGGGAATGATAA
>JAQXFA010000118.1 GCA_029250565.1 Candidatus Thalassarchaeaceae archaeon | reverse complement strand
GGCCATTCTTGAATATCACCAAGTTTGATTGTACCTGTTGGGGTAAGGAGACGATCATCCTTGGCGAATAATGCATATGCTGCTGAATCAAATAAGTCAATTCCAAGTGCAATACAAATTGGAAACAAAATTGGATGTCCGCAGCCAAACAAATGCACTGGCCTTTCAGGAGTAAGTTGTGACTTACTAGCAACTATTAGTTCAACTAATTCGCGATAACGTTGGTTTTCCATTAATGGAACAACTCCGCCAATCGGATGGACTGCGAAGTCCATCTCTGACATCATGAAAGCAGACTTCTCCCGTAAATCAGAGTAAGTCCCACCTTGAATTGGACCATTCAACAAAGTTTCACCTGCGGCTTCTAATGCCGCAGGTCCTCTTTCAGCTGTCACTGCAACTGCATCTTCGAGTTCCTCCCTAGTCATATCAGGGCGTCCAAAAACATCCATCATTGTGGCAATGTCAACACCAATATCTCGTTGAAACTCAACCACTTCCACTTCACCAATTTCAACATCCCCATACACATATTGCTGGAAAACTCCGGAGTCAGTCATTACAACCCCTGGGTAATTGAGTAGTTTATGCACTCCTTGTTTGAGGGCCTTTTCTTTGAGTTCTTCACCCTTCCAAATGATGTATGAATTAGTAATCAATGCTTCGAATCCGATGTCCCACATTTCACTTGGGGAGATAGCCTGAATATTCGGATTTACTACAGGTAAAAGGGTAGGAGTAGACAGTTTGTGGGTATTGGTATGAAACAAACCTAGGCGAGCCCAGCCATCACTTGACTTGACTTCGAATTTACCGTGATCTCCTTCTTTACAAGGAGACACTATGCGAACGTTGTCAGTGCTCATGGCCTCACCTACAGAAACTCGGGGTAGCCTCTGCCTTTTGTTGCCACCGGCTCAGTTGAATAAAGGAAAAGTCATCATGATTCGCCACTAGGTGGGTCATTTCTACCATCTTCCATATGGCCAGACTTGTATCCCTTCCACTCAGGATTCACCTGGTCGTAACAGTCGCCATCAGCCCGGTCAATCCGTCCGTCATTGTCATTGTCAATGCCATCTCCACAGTTACCACCTCCGCCAAATAAGCCACCACCGTCTCCATTTGCACTATTTCCTGAAAGCATGAACCAAGAGCCAACTGCAGCAACGATTAGTAGCATTCCGATTACTGTCCATGCTGCAGTTCCAAAGCCTTCTTGCTTATGCACGACTTCAACAGTAACTGTGCGATTAATGCCATCAGCAGATGTATCTGATGAGGCTTCAGCAATCGCAGATTGTGCCGCCTCATCTACTGCCATCAGGCACGCAACGACAGCGCCTCAATATCAAACCCCCGTTGAACTGGGAATTCAATACTGAAGAAGGTGAATTTCAGATTCTGCAAGAGTTGTCTGTAATTCATCATTAATTTCTCGGTGATTTGGAGTGGCAATAATTTTGATTAATCGGCCAGAAGCGTTTTCATTTACAAGTGAAATGAGATGTTCACTCATTGACATTTGGTGCGCAGTAACTATCACTGCTGCGTTATGCCCATCTTTTGAGATATGAATTATCCAATCATCGAAAGGTTGCAGAGGACTCCACTGTAATTCATATTCATCAGGGAGTCCTAAATTTGATTCAACTAATGCTGATTCTAAATCAGCATGCCAAGAACTACCTTCTGACGGAATCCCATCACCTCATACAAATTTCACATTAGCATGTAATTGCAAAAATTCCGAAGTCAAATCGTCAAAATGATCTAGCATTATTGCACTGAATGTAACTGCAGAGACTTCTTTATCCATCAGTAAATCGTTTTGAATCCCCTGCAAAGTACCCGGTGCAGCCCCACAAGCCACACAAGCACCATCTAAATTCAACTGTAGTTCTAGAGATTGTGAACCATTTTGTTGAGTAATCACCTTACTGTTGTCAACCACTACTGCACCACCATGGCCAACCAAGGCAGCTCTGACCTCACCAAGCCTAACCATAATGGCGCCAACCAAATCTGGACCGCCACCTGAAGACACTAGCTCAACAAGAGATAGGGATGCGAAACGTGCTTCCTCATCTGGATTAACTACTTCTGCCAAGCGCGCTTCTGCCTCAGCAGCCATGCTAGCAGCGACTTCATCGGCATAGGAATCAGTTAGTTCGTCCTCACCCATTATTCAGCCGTAACAGCCCAACCTCTATGACTCATTGCCCGCGTTAGAATTTACTCTCTAAACATATGATGTTCTATTGTTATTGGAGAATCTAGGCTATGTGCCGCATGAAAGATAGGAACACGCCTTCATAAAGGCCAACCAAACCACAATAATTGTGGAGGAATTGAGATGAGTGACAAAGGCGTGGTGGAGATTCGTAATCTACACGTATCTATTGGTGATGAGGCTATTCTCAATGGCATTAACTTAACCATGAAAAAGGGCGAAATACATGCCCTAATGGGTAGAAATGGTAGCGGTAAATCAACTCTAGCAAAGGTCTTGATGGGACACCCTGAATATGAGGTGACTGATGGAACAGTAACTATTGACGGAGAAGACATCCTTTCCCTAGAACCATGGGAGAGAGCGCGACTCGGGGTCTTCTTGTCATTCCAATACCCTCAATCTGTTCCAGGTCTTCAAGTTGGAAATTTTTTGCGCAAGTCTGTTGCGGCTATTCGAGGTGGAAATGCACCCAAGGCACGGGATTTCCGTAAGGAATTGAAAACCTGCATGGACCTATTAGATGTTGATAAGAAATTTCTTGGCCGCTATGTAAACGATGGATTTAGCGGCGGTGAAAAGAAGCGACTTGAGATTCTGCAATTGATGCTTCTAAAACCACAGTTAGCAGTTCTTGATGAAACTGATTCTGGACTTGACATTGATGCATTGCGTACTGTAGCAACAGGAATAAATTCCTCCGTTGGTAACGCTGCTTGTCTCATAATTACTCACTACCAAAGAATCCTTGATCATGTCAACCCAACTTATGTTCATGTTATCGTTGATGGAAAAATAGTCGCTTCAGGTGGACCAGAATTGGCACTGAAATTAGAAGACAAAGGCTATGAATGGCTTGAAGGTGAAGGGGTAGTAGCATGAGTGATTCAGAAGCCAGAGATGTTGTCGGAGAATATGAAGCGGGGTGGCATGACCCGGAAAATTCCACTATTAGATTTGATGCGGGCATATCCGAACAAGTAGTGCGGGATATTTCAGAATTGAAAAATGAGCCAGAGTGGATGACTGATATCCGCGTCAAGGCATTCAATTACTTCATGGAGCAACCAATGCCAAGTTGGGGAAATCTTGAGATTTTAAATAACATTGATTTTGATGCAATAACATACTTCCTACGCTCTGGAAATAAAACAGAAAACGACTGGGACGATGTCCCAGAAGACATCAAGCGGACATTTGACCGGCTTGGGATTCCAGATGCTGAGCAAAAATGGCTCGGAGGAGTAACAGCACAGTATGAAAGCGAAGCTGTCTATCATTCAATCAGAGAAGATCTAGAGGCACAAGGCGTAATCTTCCTTGACATGGATTCTGGATTGCGTGAACACGAAGATCTTGTCAAAGAATATTTTTGCAAAGTCGTGCCATACCAAGATAACAAATTCTCAGCACTAAACACTGCGGTTTGGTCAGGTGGATCTTTCATTTACGTCCCAAAGGGTGTCAAAGTTGAGATGCCTGTTCAGGCATATTTCCGCATAAATGCCAAAAACATGGGGCAATTTGAGCGTACACTGATTATCGCTGATGAAGGGTCTTCCATCCATTATGTTGAGGGGTGTACTGCACCAACATACTCAACTGAAAGTCTGCACAGTGCAGTAGTAGAATTGATTGCTCATGAAAGTGCTCATATCAGATACTCCACCGTTCAAAATTGGTCAAACAATGTCT
>JAQXFA010000117.1 GCA_029250565.1 Candidatus Thalassarchaeaceae archaeon | reverse complement strand
ATCTTCAAAAGTAATATTGCCTTGGTCATAATAGGCATTCAAGTTGAGATGTTTCAAAAGTACTGTCACAGCGATATCTGAAAGAGGTAAAAGGTTCAGGAGGGTCCTCAATAACTATTGTTGTCATACGAGATTTGTTGTTACCAACAATAACATGACCTGTGAATACAGCAATCCCTTTTTCACCAGCATTGCGGCGATTTGCTAATGCTGCAGATGCTGATTCGATCGCATCGATGACATGCTTCCTCGTTAGATTTGATTTGATGTTGCGTGCTTGACCTGATTCATTCGCTAATTGGTGGCGAACATCAGCAACTTGACGTTCTGGTGGAATGATAACGGTCACAAGTTCAGTCCCCATCCCTCTGAGACCCATCAAATCTTCGAGAACACGCTTCAGCCGAAGTTTCGCTGCTTGTTTCTCGGAATCGGCTGCCATCAGAACCACCTTGTGGTTCTAGGCGATTGCCAGCGGGTTATCAATCCTTCATGCGGCCCGCTACCGCTTTTCGCATCTTCAATGGGTTTTTTTTGAAAATATAGCGGGCGGGCTTATCAATTGGCGGCGCTGCCGCTAATGTGATGAGTGAAGTCGTCATTGTCGCTCTTGGTGGCAGTCTGATGTATGACGGCGGTGACATTGACCAACAATGGGTTGAGGATGCTAGCAAGATTATTGCTCAAACCGCTTCTGCTGGAACTAAAATTGGTATTGTAATTGGAGGGGGGCATTTAGCCCGTGAAAATATTGCCACAGCACGTAAGTCAGGAGTAACTGACACATTTGATCTTGACCTAGTTGGTATTGCTGCAACACGCTACAACGCCACAGCATTCGCAGCGGCACTGAAATCTACAGGCGTGGATGTTTCAGAAAATGTGCCTGAAACGACTACTGATGCAACAGAATCTCTACAAAACCATTCAGTGATAGTGATGGGTGGAACAATACCCGGGCACACAACAGATGCTGTTTCAATCAATCTTGCAGTTGATAGCGGCGCTAAACGATGTACGATAGCTACCAATGTTGACTTTGTATACGACAAAGCCCCACAAATAAATCCAGATGCAATCCCCTTTGAGGAGATGACATTGGCTGAATTACAATCAATCGTTGGGCCGCCTGAACATCGTGGCGCCGGCCCCAATGTAGTAATCGACCCAATCGGAGTTCAAATTGCTATAGATAACAGCATTGAACTAGCATTACTTAATGGAAGGGAGTTAGAAAGACTAGCAAAATGCTTAGCCGGAGAAACCTTCCGTGGAACAATCATCGGGGTGAATTAATGGGGAGAATGGAAGAACGTTTGAAAAAGGCAATTGCTGATACTGCAAAGACAACAAAAAAGGTTGTAAAACAAATCTCTGACAATCCAAAAAGTGCGAAGTATATCCCCCCGCACCGGCACTGTGTAGTTTGCTATGCACCAATACCTCTAGACGCAGACCCAGCACACTGCGGGGAACAATCTTGTTCTGAAACACATGCAAAGCGAGATAAGTCTAGGAAACGCCTTAATTTGATGCTTTATTTATTCCCTGGAATAGCAATAATGCTGTTCTTGTCGCAGATACTAGGACTATTATAGAAATTTTAGTAATGAATTTGTAAGCGAAGGATTGATTCACCGAAACCCGCAGGTATGGTTTGATGATGGTCCGTATCATGTCGGCCCTGCCGATGATTACAGGTGTTTTTTGCGTCATTCTTGTACTAGTTGGTGCAATCGGTTACTCTTCTGATTCAAGTACAGTTGGAGTCCCAATTCCGCCTTGTGCCCCCGGTTCAGACGAAAATTGTGAAATTGGAATGAATCAAGATAACCTCTCAATACCACAACCATTCATGCTCCTTGATGTTTCAGTTTCAATGAATTGGGACCATAGTGACGATGCATGGATTGGAATTGTGGACGCCGATAAAATTGACTGGGAGAAATGTAGCCCAGATGATCAAGGATTGACAGGATGCACTGCCTCAGATTTTGAGATAATAGCTGGTGGACCTGATTCTGATTCAGGATTGGAATGGGATTTAGACCCAGGAAACACACGCTTCATCACAGGTGGGCGCGCAGGCACTCTTACCCTAGACACCAACATTGTGACATATTCGTATAGTGCTGGTATGGCCCTTTTCCCAATGATTATTCTGGGTGTTGTAGGAGTGGTGTTATGCCTTGCAGGAGTACAAATGGCCTTCCCTCTGAAGTTCGCAAAACGTGACAACGACTAGTCGGACCGTTGAAGAACCCCATGCTACTCGGATAGGTTGAGGGTTGGTCATGTCGAGTTACAAGTGTCCGGGTTGCGGAGTTGCAATTGCTATCGAAGGGCTAGAAAGAAGTCAATATGGTCACAAAATTTTCTGTACCCGTTGTGGACATGTGTCGGAAACAAATTGAAATCAATTTGTTGCGATTCTTTCTTTGATTCAACGGTCTGAACGGTGCCATCCTTCAGGAAGTAGTAATGGGTCACCAACATCATCCGCACCAATTCTAGTCACTAATTCTTCTCGTAACTGCTCAACCCCGTAGCCTTCAGTTGCTGAAATACATAGATGTCCAGATACTGGATTAACTCCAGTGTCAATTTTCAGTAAGTCGGCCTTACCATCCACAACGATTAGTGGAGTCTGTGGTAACAAGGCAGCAACTTCAGCCAACAAATTTTCTTGCGATTCCATAGATGTACCACCATGCTCGGCTGGATCAAGTAAGAATAAAACAATTGAACCAATATTTTCTAGAGCTGCAATTGCTTGCATCTCAATATTATTTCTGTCTTCCATGGGCCTGTCAAGTAGACCAGGTGTGTCAACCATTTGGTAAATACGTCGACGGTGTTCAAAATGACCTACATGTAACTGCTTAGTAGTGAATGGATAACCTGCTACTTCTGGTTCATTACTTGATAAAACACCAATCAGAGCTGACTTACCCACATTTGGAGAACCTGCAACAACTATGCATGGTTCTGAAGTATCAATTGATGGTAATTCTCGCAACTGATCTCTTGCTCGGTTCAACCACAATAGAGAAGGGTTCACTTGGTCAATTATAGATGATATTCTCCCGTATGCTTCACGCCTACGTTGATGCATGCCATCAATAATCATCATTCTCTGAATTTGTTGTTCATACTTCTTGGCAATAGCCATAGTTTGCTTAGCAGCCCATTGTAGGTTTGAGAGGTGGTGACGGAAGGCATCACAACCAACTGATGCATCTATGAGTGAGCGATCAAATTCAGACTGTTTATCTAGAGATGGCCATTTTGCCACATATCCGTTCAATGTAGCATCCAAAACATCGCTAGCAGATTGAATCATGCGAATCATCTGCTTTCGGGTTCGAAATAATCTATCCGTATCTTCAACAGAATCCTTGGCTTTATTTGCCCTCCTGTAGGCCTTATCCAACAACTCATCGGAGAGTAAAACGGTGGGTAATTTCTTCCAAACAATGACTGCCATTGCACTCCCTCCACTGTTTGCGGCTCGCCCATCCCTCTTCAATGCAAAGGTTTGAATTTTCTGTAATAATCATTCATTTGGATTAATTTGTATTCTACTCTCAAGGGGTTCTCTTTTCAAGGGTCGGGTTACTCAGGGTGTTAGAGGCGAGCGAGTTGGCAGCGAAGAAAGGAAGTCGAAGCAAGAAAAATGACCTACCTGATTGGGCGATTACATTATGGGAGGATCTTGGGAAACCTAACTTTTCAGAATTTCAAGATATTCGTAATGGTCCACTTTTGGAGAGGCGTACTGGCCTTAGGAGAGACGACTTAGTTGAAATCCTGATTGATGCCCGTGCTCTACCTACAGACATGGACCCATGGATGAGAGGACGATTGATGGGGACCAATAAATTGACTATTGAACTTC
>JAQXFA010000116.1 GCA_029250565.1 Candidatus Thalassarchaeaceae archaeon | reverse complement strand
CGGTAGCAGTGGTGGATACCAAGGGAATCGTGGCGGTGACCGTGGAGGTAACCGAGGTGGCGACCGTGGTGGCAACCGAGGCGGTAGCAGTGGTGGATACCAAGGAAATCGTGGCGGTGACCGTGGAGGTAACCGAGGTGGCGACCGCGGAGGAAACCGTGGAGGCAACCGAGGTGATGACCGGGGTGGAAATCGTGGAGGCGACCGTAGTGGTGACCGAGGAGGAAATCGCGGAGGTAACCGAGGTGGTACCTCAAAACCCCGCCATTGGGGTGATCGTAGCAATAGCCGAGGAGGAAATCGGGGGCAAAAGCGTGGCGGACATCGCTCAAAGACCAGCCCAAATAATCCATTTAGGCGACGTGATAACTAATCATACTGTACGCCCGCATTCAGTGCAGTACAACTCATTTTTACGCTCATCTTTTTTCATTTTAAATGATTGACATTCTGGACACGGAGGTAATCCTGTTCGGCGTATTAAGCGCCTAAATATACGCCTTTTAGGTAGCCTCGGCCAACCTTTTTTCGGCATCCTCACTTTTGGAATTGTTTCACCTAAGCCATGACATACTGTCATCCTTCATCAATAATTCCAATATGTGGGTAGCACATGTGTCCTATCTCATGGTTAAATATTGAAATTACTGAGCCGGTGGGATTGAGAACCCAACCCCTCTCCGATAGGCATGGCAGTTGATGTTGAGGACTTATGGTTACAAGCATTAGACGCTCAGAATGAGAACGATAGAGATGAAATGTGCCGCCTAACTGATGACATCATCGCTGCTGATTCTGAACACGCTGAAGCATGGTGGATGCGCGCTAATCTTGAACTCCCCCCGCATGGGGAACCTAACCTCAGGGAAGCTTCTCGGTGCCTCAGAGCATGTCGTAAATCCGTTGAATATGACCCTGAAAATCGACCCGCATGGTGGCGAGGTGGCCAAATATTAGTGCAAGAATTGGGGATGCTTGAGGAAGCACTTGGTTGGTGGCAATTACGCCGCGAAGTATCCCCCACAGATCCAGAACCACTAATTGAACAGGTGGCAATTTTAGCAGACCTTGGGCAATATGCCCACTCTGCTGAACGGCTAAACCAACTTTGGGCCGAAGGCATGGATGCTATGGCTCATAGTCAATTGATGAGAACTGCTCGTTTACATGAAACCGTGAAAAAAGCAGCAGAACGAGAAAAAACATTGATTTTCCGCCCTTGGGAAAAAAACCACCCTGGTTGGAAGGATATTGAAATTCAGAGAAAGAGAAAACCGGCTAATGAACAACTCACTTTCCTAATGTTAGCCGGACCAATCGTTATGTCTGAAGTTTTATTGTGGAATTCCTTTGAGTTCGAATCTACTTGGGTTCCAATGATTTCAGGTTTCTTGCTAGTTGTGGGGACTGTTCTCATTGGAGTAAAGTGGTCAAAATCTTTGACTCGTAGATTAAACCGCCCAGCATACAATGTAATCAGAGCGACTGATGTTGAGATGAGTTCGGGAAAAACATGCTTCCCTAATGATTGGCGATCACTGAAACTCTATCAAACACTGTTGAATTACAGGACTACAGCATTCCAAGAACGACTAGAGAAGGTAGTGGATTCAGGAGAACCGCTACCCAAAAATTGGAAGCCAAATATTCCTGATATGACTACCGTTGACCTCATTTTTGAGGAAGAATAAGATTAGCCAATCAAGTACCGTGTGAGTAATCTTCGTGGTACGCTTTCTGCTCTGCCGTTAATTCGTCTAGTTGGCGTCCTTCTGCTGCTAATTTGAAACCAGCTAATTCTGAATCTTGCTGATGACTGATGTCATAGACCATGTTGTCGTAATTTTTACCTTCAGAAGCTAGTAAACAAAGTGAAAGGAATTGATTTGCAAATGACATATCCATAACTTCCGAAGGATGTCCTTCTGCTGCTGCTAAGTTGACTAAACGACCACGAGCAAGCAAGTGAATCCGGCACCCATTTTTCATTGTGAATTCCTCATTATCAGTGCGTATCGTGCGTACTGAATCTGACAAAGATTCCAAATCTGGCACATTGATTTCACAATCGTAATGTCCAGTGTTACAGACAATTGCGCCATCCTTCATTGATTCAAAATGGCGAGAAACTAACACATCAACCATCCCAGTAGCAGTGCAAAATATGTCACCAATTTTTGCAGCATCATCCATCGGCATCACTTGAAATCCATCCATGTGAGCCTTGAGGGCTGCTAGAGGGTCAATCTCTGTAATTACAACATTTGAGCCCATTCCACGGGCTCTATTTGCCAATCCTTTACCACAGTGACCATATCCAGCAATAACAAAAGTTTTGCCAGCTAATAATACAGAAGTTGCTCGCAGTATGCCATCTAATGTGGATTGCCCCGTGCCGTGAACATTATCAAAATCCCATTTTGTAATCGCGTCGTTTACAGCAATAACCGGATAACGAAGTTTTCCTGCATCTGCCATGCTTCTCAGCCTGTGGACACCCGTGGTAGTCTCTTCTGTACCACCAATCACCTTGTCCATCGCATCGGTACGTGAATCATGCACCCTGAATATCAAATCTGCACCATCATCCAAAGTTAAGGTGGGTTCAGCATCAATTGTTTGATCGATACACCAGTAGAAATCCTCTACTGACTGGCCATGCCAGGCGTATATCCCATATCCTTCTCTTGCTAACCATGCTGCCACATCATCCTGAGTTGAAAGTGGATTACATCCCGACCATGAAACTTTAGCACCAGCAGCTGCAATCGTCTCAATTAGAACCGCGGTCTCTTTGGTAACATGTAAACAACCAGCAACAGTCATGCCTGCTAAGGGCTGTTCTTTCTCTGCTTTCTCTTTCAGAAGGGCGAGTACAGGCATCCTACTACGGGCCCAATCAACCCTGAGTGCACCTTCTTTGGCTAGACTAATGTCAGCGACCTTGTACTCATCCGATTCGTCCATTACTCTGTCCGAGATGGCTTCGGTTCAAAAGCACAAGGGAGAGGTTGCGATTAGAGGCTACGCTCAGCGGTTAGGGTTCTTGGGGCATTAAGCCCCGTCTAACCAACTGCTCGCTACTGTTGGTCCTGTTGGAAATGCCCTGAATATTGGGCTGCGTATTGTCGAGCAGTATCCTCTGGATAACCTTGAGCAATCAACTGTTGAACATAGGCTTCCTGTGGGTCCATATCATCGACTCCAGCGAATCCACTAACATCTTCCTTACCGCCACGCATTCGCATAACAAGCATAGTAACGATGACAATCACTAGTAGAGCAACTGCACCAAGTCCAGCGTAAAGTAGGCCGTTGGACATTCCGCCACCTTGAGTGTCAGTAGTTCCATCGCCACAACCCTCAGCAGTTGGGTCAGCAACACAAGGGTCAACATTGACTTCAATAGGTGGTAAATTAACATCAATCTGCTGATATAGAGTCCATGTCTGACCATCACCTTCAACAATCTTCAGGTAGATGGTTTGGGTAGAACCGTTCTCATCATACAAGTCCTCTAACTTCAACTTCAAGCTGAATGCTGAGTCGTCACCAAGGTTACGAACATCTGCGAACTTACCGTCTCGCAATTGCTGTACCTTATTGTCAATGGTCTCATTTAGAATTGAGGAATCAAGTGCTGCTTCAATTGCTACATCTCCATTCTCGCTTCCAGATATTACCGTACCATTTACCCATACATATTCACCAGTTTGGGTTGAACCATCTAGTGGAGTATTGATTTGCCAAACTGGTTGATCATCGCCGTAGTCCTCTGGAACCACTACGAAGTACATCTTGATCTTCTCTGAGTCACGACCTGCACGGTCAATAACTTCCAACTCAATTCGGATTGGGTTTTCAGCAAATCCTGATGGGTCTGCAGTCTGATTGATGAAAGTGTAAGTCCAGTCACAACCCATTGCTGCGGTACGCTCAAAGGTGTGTCCATCATAATCATTAGATGGATTATTCCATGGGTAATCCTGGTAAACAGTCCATGTGTAAAGTGTAATTCCACTTTCATCACCCATTGCATCTGGGTCT
>JAQXFA010000115.1 GCA_029250565.1 Candidatus Thalassarchaeaceae archaeon | reverse complement strand
CAATCCTTCCCTATATAGCCTGAATCCAAATTCCCCACTCCCTGTTGAAGACCTAGAAGAAGAACACCCAGACCCCACAATAAATTGGGCTGGTTCAAATAATGATTTTGCGTTTGAATCTGATGATAGGCCTTTGCACGTTGAAAAAATTGATGACCAAATAGAAAGAGGTGACAAAGATGAGTGATTTATTGCATTTATTACAACACCCGGGAACGAATCCAAAATCATTCATATCTACAATTTGCTCAACTGAAATTGTTGATGGCCACACCTGGGTTGAATTATCGGAATCATACTTTTATCCATCAGGAGGAGGGCAACCAGCAGATCATGGATCTTTAGAATGTGGGGATGGAACATTTTCTATTGAAAACGTGAAAAAAGGGGAAAAACTTCTACACAACATTGGAAATATTGACAGTGATATGATAGTCTTTGACTCACCTATTTCCGCCTCTATAGATGCTGATAGGCGTAACCTTTTGAGCAGAATGCATACTGCTCAACATCTAATTTCAGCTGCTGCTGATGAACTTTTTTCAGGTAACACAATAGGCAACCAGATAGGATTGGATAAGACTAGAATTGATATCGGAATGGAAGATCGTTCAAAATTTGATAAAGAATCCTTAGAGCAATTAGTTAATGAAAACATTGAACAACAAATTCCCGTTACTATGAGCCAAGAAAATCGTTCAAACTTAACCTCAAACCCATTGGTTAGAGTAAACCTAGACTTATTGCCTAAGAATGTAGAAGAACTACGAGTGATAACTATTGAAGGAAGAGATATTTGCCCATGCGCAGGTACACATGTATCTAATACCAAGGAAATCGGTGAGATTCAAATCAATAAAGTAAAGTCAAAGGGCACTGGTAAGTTGAGAGTGGAATACTCATTAGTATAATTCATATTTTCACCCAAACCGAAATTATCGGTATTGTAGATTTTTATGGGCCCGGGCGGAATTGAACCGCCGATCTTCGCCATGTCAAGGCGACGTCATAGCCCCTAGACCACGAGCCCGGTATTTTGATTGCAGATAGTTCATCCGATAATCTTGGATATTTTGCCAGTACAACCATCCACTGAACAGTGACCAGCAACCCTCGTTCGCCCATTACTCATTTTGATGAGTTTTCCATCACGAACAGGACCATATGTCTTACACTTCAAACAGAAGCCTTCGTATTCCGCCATTGCAACTGAACTCTCCAATGGCGACGCAAATATGAATCCTCCGCGCGACGAACATATTTTGTTCAAAGAATTCTCGAGTAATACAAAATGATAAATTGTCACCTTCCCCCCCTAGGCTCTGAAGGGCAAATACCTAATTCTTTCAATTTACCATTGATAATTAACCACTTAAACGTGGTACTGCTCTACAGTCATCAAAAATAGCCAAATAGAGCATAACTATCCTATGACGGATAATGTGAATTATCAGCCCATCAGGGGTGCGGTATTTCAACAATGTTTGTTGATAGTTTTTTGAAAGTTAGTTCATCAAAAAAAATTGTAATACAAAAGTATTGAAAATACATAATAAGTAAATACAGAAATACTTGTAACAAATAATCAAAGATTAGGGCCGACCCACCCGCCATTGGACAAAGTCCCAATAAATTGTTGAGCAGAATCAGATCTATACCAACCATCGATATTATCATCTCCAAGTATGTTTAGAGATGCAGGGCCACCCTCGCTGATTGTACCTAACTTACTATCCCTCCCTTCAAGTAATGAGCATGCGCTATTTCTCGATGACGCTACTAAGGTTGCTAATGATGGGATACCTGATTGTTCAATGGCTATGCTTGAGATGAATGGTAACGAAAGACTTGGGCAATTAGGATTGAAATCAGTAGCTAAGGACCATGCCCACTCATTATCTAAGCATTGTTGGAAAGGAGGCCAGTGGTCAAGGCCCAATACATAGGGTGTTGCTGGAAGAAAGCCCTGGATTACCCCAGCCTTATGGCACGCATCTCTTGCATCGTCTGTACTCCATCCTGCATGATCTGCAGTTAATGCACCTAATTCTGCAGCAAGTTGTGCCCCCCCGCAATCTGAAAATTCATCAACGTGTAATCTTATTTCTAACCCTTGAGATTTAGCTTCTTTACAGATATCTTCTGTTTCCTCAATTGTAAACCAACCGTTTTCACAGAATACATCAGCATAGGTTGCAATACCCTGTTCAATGACTTCTGGCAACTGTTCGGACAATATTTCTTCAACATATTGAGATTGTGTCAATTCCTTGGGTACTGAATGTGCACCCAACCAAGTTGATGTTGTTTCTATCTGAAAATCATGCCCCACTTGATTAGACGCTACAAGTAATTTCAATTCATCTTGTGTTGTTAAACCATAACCACTCTTAGTTTCCAAGAAAGTAGTGCCGGAATTCTCTGCGCTTTCCACCCTCTCTCTTGCTGATAATAATAATTCTTGGAGTGTGGCTTTTCTAGTCTCACCAACTGTTTTGTTTATTCCACCACCCATTTCAGATATTTGTTGGTAAGTATAACCCTGTTCACGTAATGCAACTTCATTGGAGCGATCACCTGTCCAAACTAGATGTGAGTGGCCATCTACTAAGCCAGGTATTACGGCTTTACCAGCTAAATCCCATACCTCAATATCGCCGTTTTCAATCATGGTTGGCACGCTTGAATCTAACTTCATTTGATGGAAGTATTCAAGTTGTAATTCTTCGGAAAAACCAATTTTCTCTATCTTATTATCATTGGATAAAATAGCCAATCCTGCAGGGTGAATAAGTAACTCCTCATCATACATTTCGGTTCCAACTAAGGGTCCTTGGAACCCATTAGGAGACAGGTGTGCAACGGGTCCGAGATTGAGCAACAAGCGCCGCATTGACACTGCGGACACACTACAGGCTTGAAATGATGTGGCCTACTCGCAATGATTGTTGAGATGTATGGTTGGTGGTATAACAGTTGGAATAGAGTCCACTGCTCATACCTTGTCAATTGGAAGTGTTGATGCGAAAGGTTGCCCTGCGGCATCATTTTCAGCATTTTACAGGCCAGATGAAGGTGGGATTCATCCACGAGAAGCCGCAGATCACCATGCTGAAAAAGCATCTTCATTAGTAAAACAACTATTACAATCAGGAATCACTCCCGATTCGGTATCTGCAATTGCCTTTAGCCAAGGGCCTGGACTTGGGCCATGTCTCAGAGTTGGGGCAAGTGTTGCAAGAGCACTGGCCAGTAAATGGGGGGTTCCTTTAGTTGGAGTAAATCATTGCGTGGCTCATATTGAAATCGGTCGTGAACAATGTCAAATGGATGACCCTGTTTTGCTATATGTTTCAGGAGGAAATACCCAAGTTATTGCTCGAATGGGTGATCGATATCGAGTACTTGGAGAAACCCTAGATATTGGTATTGGAAACATGTTAGATAAGTTTGCTAGAGGCCAAGATTTACCATTCCCAGGGGGCCCTAAAATTGAGAAATTAGCAACTTCTTGGAGGGAAGAAAATATGGACGCAAATCTTGATGACTATTCATTACCTTATGCCGTACATGGGATGGATTTGGCATTTTCGGGCCTACTTACGGCTGCATCACGATTAGTAGAAAGAGGAGCAGAATTAGGAGCTGTTTGTTGGAGTTTACAAGAGCATGCGTTTGCAGCTTGTATTGAAGTTGCAGAGAGAGCTATGGCCCATACAGGAAAAACTGAATTATTGTTGGGTGGCGGTGTTGCTTGCAATAAGAGAATTAAACAAATGGGTGAAATTATGGCTATAGAAAGAGGTGCTGAGTCCGATGCACCAGCACCTCAATTCTGTGTTGACAATGGATCAATGATTGCCACATTAGGTCGTCTTCAAGTCATAAATGATGGCGGTATTTCATATGAATCTTCAGCAGTTAATCAGGCTCTAAGAACTGATGAAACACCTATTTCATGGGCTTAGTTGAAACTGAATACATACCGCTCAATACTGTAAGAGTTATGAGGGGTCGGCAGTAGGCCGCACCACAGAAGGGGTGTGACTGGTTGGTAAAGAAGAAGCAGAAGCCATTCAATCCGTTCGCAAAAGATGCTGCCGCAAAGAAAAAAAGACCTAGTTTCCAAAAACCTAGGGACCACCAAAAACCCGCGCCAGCACGACGTTCCCCGGCAACTTTAGATCCGTTGCCTTCGGCAATAAAGGACTCTGCTCCAAAACCCGCGATACCCCAATCCTTCAATCCCAAAACTTCTGATAAACCAGTCGTTGAAGAACAAGAACTCACTACTGAAGATGAAATTATTGAAGAATCCCCCACTGTTGAATCAATAGGTGAAGAATCCATTGCAACAGAAATTGAAGTTGCTGAAACAACTACTCCAGAAGGCCCAGCCGCTGCTGTTGGAAAAGTCAGAGGCATTGGGTTGCGTCAAAAACAACAAGAAAAAGAAACTGATGGAAATGATGACTCTGATGAAGCAAGAGTAAGTGAATTAATCGCAGAAAGCAAGGCATTAGCTTTTGATTCGGGAATGAAAATTGAAGGCGATGCAAGTAATACAAAAGAACCAATTTCCAAAGCGGCAGAAGCAGCCAGAAGTGTCTTGGTTGAAAAAAAATCGGCAAGCGAAAAAGCATTTGAAAAACGTAGCAAAATGATTGCTAAAAAACGTAAGACTAGAGCGTCAGCAGCCCCCTCAAAAAGGATTGTTAAATTGAACCGCCGTAAGTACATGGAGTTCAAGGTTGATGTTAGAGAGATAATGGAAGAAGAAAATGTTGATGAAGAGCATAGAGCAAATCTTCTGGGTTCAACTTGGGCTAAAGGTGAGCGCCAAGGCATCGATGCAGCAATAGAATTCGTAGAACAAAAATTGGAGGATGAAATTATCTCTGATATGACTGCGGAAAGAATTATCAAAGTCCTGAAAGGATATAGGAAAGTGAGATGAATGACAACAATAGATAAGGATAAAGTGGCAATGGTACACTATCGAGGGACTTTCCCTGAAGATGGTGAGGAATTTGATTCAAGTCATGATAGGGAGCCTTTAGGATACTTAGTTGGCGCAACACCACCAAATATGATACCTGGATTTGAAAGAGAAATGATGGGGGCTGAAGTTGGCGAGAAAAGAGAGTTTACTCTTATGGCAGAAGATGCATATGGTGAGCAAACAGATGAAGCAGTGATGGACATACCAGCAACAGAATTTCCCGAGGATTTAGAAATGGAATTAGGCATGACTTTGATGTCCGCCATGGGTCCATTCCGTATTGTAGGAATTACTGATACGACAATCAAGTGTGACTTTAACCACCCCCTAGCAGGCCGTGCATTAAAGTTTGAAGTAGAGGTAGTTGATGTTAGAGATGCCTCTGAAGAAGAATTGGAACATGGCCACGTTCACGGTGAAGGCGGCCATCACCACTGATTAACCAAAAATAATGACCCTTACCAACCCCTGCGAGATAGCGAGGGCGGCCTATGGCGGATGAAGATAAAGTGTTCAGGACGCGTGCAGGCATACCCATTCCTGATGTTCCTGACCAAGAATTTGGTGTTGGTGAGAACGCTGGTGAACCTGGTAGCCCACCGTATACTAGAGGAATACACAAATCAATGTATAGAGAAAAAACGTGGACTATGCGCCAATACGCCGGTTTTAGTTCTGCGAAAGAAACAAATCAAAGATTTATCTCTCTTCTAGAAAAGGGACAATCTGGTCTTTCTGTAGCATTTGATCTACCAACTCAATTAGGTTTAGATTCTGATGATGAAATGTCTTTGGGGGAAGTTGGTAAAGTTGGAGTTGCTATTGACAGCATTCATGACATGAGATTATTATTTGACAAAATCGATATGGCATCTGTTTCTACCTCAATGACAATAAATGCCCCTGCATCTATATTATTCGCAATGTATGTTGCAGTTGCTCAAGAAAGAGGGACTGATATATCATCAATAAGAGGGACAATTCAGAATG
>JAQXFA010000114.1 GCA_029250565.1 Candidatus Thalassarchaeaceae archaeon | reverse complement strand
TCCGTCAGTATCTTCATCGTAGGGGTCCGTTCCGTAGGTGTTTCTTTCAAGTCGATCACTAAGGCCATCTTCATCGAAATCATCCATATCTTCATTGAATACAGTGTCATCATCAAGGATGTCTGAAGCGCCATCTTCGTAGTCTATCGCAGTACTCATTATACTGCCTGCAATACTGTATGTTCCTGCTAAGCAGAGGGTTACTGTAATCGCCACCACTGCCCATTGATTATGTGTCAATGCCATGTTATTCACCACTGGCCGTAGGCCAATTCCTTTTCACGACTTGCAGTACCCTGTTTAAGGTTTAACCGAAAGCGTTTGTCTATTGCTCTTCGGACCATTACCCATGAATGTGGTCATGCGAGGTCATAGAGACTAGATATTTGGATTATATGTCCATTATGGGAACAACTCCACTGGAGTTTACATGGGCGCGCCTCAGACCGCTCCCATGCGGCAGATAATACGCCAGCCGCAATGGCTGGATGGAATAGTTTTGAGAGGTGTAATCTAACACCTCCTTGGTCATCAATCCCCTCAACAGAAGTCACTCCACCTAACCCTGTTCTAGTAAGGAAGCGGTGGCCGACATGTATCCAGTGTTCTGGTTCTGCGATTAACACCATTTGATCAGTAGCAAGGAATCTAATCTTACTTGCTTCAGCGAATCCAGACCAAATCTTTTGACGCTCATTATCTTGCAATGTGTCCCATGTAAATTTGTTAGTATCCATGCTTGTAGTTTCAAGAAGTTGTGGCATGACGCTCTCCTCAAATCTTATCAACATATCACGAGTAATCCCCATCATACGAATTCCATCGATTGACCATACACCTGCAAAATCATGGTGTGCTAATTCGAGTGGGTGCATCCCTTCTGCAACAGGGTCTGATTTGCTATTGTCTTGCCATCTTTGATCCACTTTCATTGCCTTTGGTATATGGCGTTGGTCTAATTCTAGGGTCACAAGGCATTCGGCATTCCCATCATCGGCCCAATGGAATCGAAATCTAGAATTTGTCAGGAATTCTTGAGTAGCAGCCGCCCAACCTGCTGATAGTGCGGAATGTGCTCTATTATGAATAATCAATTTAGTATCGTCAGATTCCACTTTCATAAGTTCTAATTTCCCTAATCCTCTGATTTCCCAGTTTTTATTTATCCATTCAAACCGTTTGGCCATTTTTTTAAATATGGGATTCGGCATTTCTTCAGAAGAATGCGTCAAACGATATTCCTCAGATTCAGCAGCTGCGTGGGCTATTTTTCTTCCTAATGGTATTCCAACTAAATTTTCTAATTCTGATAACCACATTTCGAATTCATTAATTGAAATGAAATGATGTGGTTCGTTGCCAGTATCCACATCGCGCAATAGGCCGCAAGATGTAGGGGTGAACTTAGATTTTAGGAGATTAGAGAACCAAGGGGTATCGTCTTTGGATACTTCATCAATTAGTGGCACGAAGCACTCCTAAGGCCCCACCTCAATTGATGTTTCTATCACTAGTTCATCACACCATACTGCATTAGTGCTTTCACTAGGTCGGTTGGAAATTCAATTATTGCTTCAATTGTCATTTTCTTGATTTGATGAACTGGGGCGGCTAGATGGTCTTTTTATTCCTACAGATTCTGAAATTATTGAGTGTCTTGGAATGTGTTTTTCACTCAAATCAGTTTCCATAATCGGTACTCTTTCAGAAGGGCCAGTTGGTTTTTCAGATGTTATTGAAGAACGAATTTTTCGGCCACGGTATGCTGCAGGGCCAATAAGAATCTCAAGTGCACGCTTTTCTTTTCCTATTGGCTTAGGTCGCTTATTCCACCATTCAACAGGTAGTGGTGAACAACGAGCCAATGGTTGAGACATTAGTTTGCGCCGTCTCTTTGAGGTGTTACTTGCATCAGCCCTTGTTTCTTTCTTTGGTAAGCGAACAACGAGCCACCCAGGCATACCTAGGTCGTAGACTATTCCATTGATTGTCACAAGTAAACCTGACAATAACAGGTGCGTTCCCACAGGAATTTTATCCGAATCAAAACTAACCTTGTATCGCTTCAGTCTTTTTGCATAGGCTATCATAGCCTTTTGATCACGGTGTCTGATAACCCGACGTTGTAACCTACGGAATCGCAAGGCGAAGAAATGTAAAACGATTAGAGAAGCCGAAATTGAAACACCTAAAACATCGTTAGAACTTCTATCATAAGCTATTAAACCAAAAATTATCCAAGTTGGAAGAAGTACAATCCAGTTGAATAACCTCTTCACCATTGAAGGCGTGTATCTCGGTGCCATTCTTCTCTCTATTGCTTCATGTGACGCGATAAATATATTTGCATTTATTGCTTCATCTTCACCATTTTTTGCTAGCAAAGCTGCTATTGGATTAGTAGGTGCTTCGTCAATCCATCGGCGTTTTTCTTTCGGCTTAGGCTCAATGATTGCAGATTCCAATTCATTTGCTGGCGCTGCAAATCCCAATATCATGCCCAGTGCCTTAACGCGTGGATCCTCTGGTGAACTAATTTGTAATTCCTCAAATACATCCAGTGCGTCAAACCAATCACCGCTATCAATCAAACATAATGCAGCGGCAATTCTTGCCTTGGCGCTGTTAGGATTTCTTCGGATGGCCTCAAGGGATAAATCCAATGCTTCATCATGCCTTCTTTCTGCACGTAATTTGGCAACCGAACTTATCATTGCTTGTAAGCTAAGGGGGTCTCTATATATCGTGTCTATAGATGTAGTGGGGTCCCATCTCACCAACCTTTTTTGCAATTCTTGTAAGTAATGTATCGCTGAACTATCTTCCCAATCATAGAAGTCATCATTTGTCACTGAACCAGACCAAGGGTCAAACCATTCTGCTACTAGAGAGAGAATTTCTGGCTCGTCGTATCCTTCTGGCTGTTCTAGGCCTCTAAGTGCTTCTCTTGCTGCATCCAATCTTCGTGATGCTATGTGCCCTGCAGCAATGATCATTCTTGCTTCATCATCTTCACCGCCTTGTTGCGCTAGTAATTTCCTAGCCACATCAATTGCTTCTGGCCATAAACCACGGATTGCACATTCAAGCATTCTAGCCCTACTTTTTTCTAATTGAACAACAAGTTGGTTTCCTTTAATTGTGTCTGATTGGAATCTCCTTAATGCATCAAGGTCATCACGGAAAGCAGCCTCCTCAACATAATTTCTCATCCAGTCACCACCACCTGCAAGGATAGCACCTTCTCTCCTTTCGTCGGGATTTAAATCAAATCTAAGATTCTTCATTATACCGAATCGCCCGAGACTGAGGATCCAAGTCAATAAGAAAATTGCTTGTCCAGCAGCAATGAATTGCCAAGTTTCTGCAAGTAAAATTTCTTCAGATAATAAGGGGGTTGAGTCTCCATAGGGCATTAAATGACTAAATTCTTTGTAAGTTTGTAGAATAATGAGAAGAATGGAATACCCACTAAATCCTGCAAGTCCAAAGAATAGAACCCTTCCTTGGACAGCGACTTCACTACGTATTTCTCGTGGCCTAGCTAATATGACGCCTCCTATACCGCCGAATGTTTGACCACCAAGGAATAGGTTTCTTGTCAATTCAAAAATGAATGCTAGCCCTACAATTGCTACATTCAGCATAAGGTATGAGGCTAATGTAATTTCCAGAGCTTTCAACGAAATTACTTTTTGGAGAACGGGATTATTTTCAACATATTGATAAATTTCCCATCCAATTATTCCACCTAGGTCGAGCATGGAGTTAGCATCTACTGGATTCTCAAGTTCAACATAAACTAATGTGACAATACCATTGATTGCGGTTAATGGCATTGTGGCTAGGAATACAACAATGAGTAATGATGCAAAGCGCTTGAACAAACCAGGTTTATCAGGATCAATAGCCGTTCTTTGACCTCTCATAGTGCGCCATTTGTTGATTGTAAGTGTATTCCAAGAGGCCCCCATTATTCTACCATAGGCAAGAATAGTTGGGGCCATAAATGCCAGAAGAGAAAATCCAATCCAACGTCCAAATATATCATCATCAGTGCCAAAAGATGATTTTTGATAACCTATGAAAAGAACAATTCCTGTTGCAGTTAATACCATTGCGATGGTGGCAAATGATCCGTACATCCGGCTCCATGTAGATAGTTTTCCAGTATCTCCTGTTTGTCTTGATAGTTGCGCATAAAGTGTAACGAATGGTGATATGATTATGGGGTAGGATACCAAAATCAACATCATGTAGATTACCGGTTCGTAGAATGTTGATGGTTCGATGAGTAATTCACAAACAATTAACAGAATCCCCGTCATTGCCAATAAGTAAGCTAGCGAACCAACCATGACCTTAGGTGCATTAAGTAAATTCATTACTTCTTTTCTGTTTTTGCTCAAACGGTGAACTTCATACAATCCATCATCTACTTCAAACGCAACCTGTAAATTGGAAAGAGAAAGAGGTAGTAGCCATCTCCATAACATCAGTCCAACCATTATTGCAATCGCTAATGGGGCTAGTAAACTAGGATCAAAAGTGCCAGCACTCACAATTGTTGGGGCTGCACTAACAAATGGCATCAACAAGGTGGCTAGGATGAAGATAACCACTGTGAAGAACACGGTTTTACCGACGCTCTCGCCTCCTGTCATGACAGGGTCTATGCGGCTTCAGTTCTAATCGATTGTGCTGTTCAGGGTCCTTAGACCCTGAGCATAGCCGTTAATCAGATTGAAAAATTCAACTGCTGGAAAGGAATCTTTCGATTCTATCAAATGCATCTTCTAGGACTTCAATACCAGGTAGGTAAACCATTCTCACGAAGCCTTTACCAAATTCTGGGCTGAATCCTGAACCGTGAACCATGAGTACCTTTTCTTGGTGCAATAAGTCAAGTACGAACTGTTTATCATCATCTTTCCACCGTGGATGAGTTAATTCGATGAATAAGTAAAATGCACCTCCTGGTGTCTGAGCACGCAAACCCTCTATAGATGAAATCCGTTGCATACAATAGTCTCTTTGTTGCAATAATTTTTCACGATAAGAATCCATCCAATCATCATCCGATGAAAGACCAGCAAGATATCCCATTTGAGCAGGGGTCGAGGCACAAAGACGAGATCGTAATAGCCTCTCAATTCCATCTCTAACTAGGGACAGCCTATTGGCAGGGTCGTAAAATGCCATGTAGCCAATTCTCCAACCGGGGGCATAGTAGACCTTACTAACACCATTCATAGTTAGTACTGGTACGGGACTTTCCACCGATGTTGCTGTTCCAGCCACGGATATATGGTTCCCCTCAAAATTCAATCCATCATATATCTCGTCGGCAATAATTATGCAATTTGGCCATTCTTCTGCAATCTCAATAATACCAGATACAATTCTTTCATCTGCAATACCACCTGTTGGATTATTTGGATTTATTAACACTAACAGGCGGACAGATTCATCCATTTTAGAGCGAATATCCTCAAGGTCAGGGTACCAACCATTCTGTGAGTCCATTCGATATTCAATAGTGCTGCCTCCATAAAGAGGGGGGTATGTCATGTATGGAGGGTAGTGAGGCCCAGGGGAGAGTACCTTGTCTCCCTCCTGTAGAACTGCGGCAAACACAATTTGCAAAGCCTCAGTTACCCCGTGACATACGTAGACATCGTCTTCTTTACATTCCCAACCTTTGCTTTGTTCGTCAATTGCTATTGCTTGGCGCAGTTGGGGGATTCCATAGGAGTGTGAATAACCATTTTCTTGCCGCTCTAGTGACTCTTGAAATGCCTTAATCATATGCGTCGGTGTAGGTAGTCCTGGATACGCCAATGGATCTCCAATATTCAGTTTTAGAATTTCATGGCCTTGTTTTTCCAATTCAGTTGCAGGTACCACAACATCGCGAATTGCATATTCAATCTGCGCGGCTCTGTTAGCTACTGGGATTGGATCCATATCAATTCCTCATTTTGTCTCAAAGGGGGTTCAGTTGTCACATTGTCGCTTGGTCGATTCCAGCCATTTTGCATATTTCGTCAAAATATTTGGGAGGTACTGGTTGAACACTTAGGCGCTGGCCTTTCTGTAATAATGGCATTCCTTCTAATGCTTGATTTTGTTTTAGGTCGGGCAGATTAAGAGGAGAATTAAATCCTATAACTG
>JAQXFA010000113.1 GCA_029250565.1 Candidatus Thalassarchaeaceae archaeon | reverse complement strand
GTTGCTGCACCAGCGCCTACTCCGGTTGTAGCATCAGCACCTACTCCTGTTGCAGCACCAGCACCTACTCCGGTTGCAGCACCAGCACCTACTCCGGTTGTAGCACCAGCGCCTACTCCGGTTGCAGCACCAGCGCCAGTTCCAGTCCCAGCTCCTACATCTCCTCAACCAGTTGATGTAGTATCTCAAGATCCAACTGAACAACCAATAGTTGAACCAGTGGTTATTGTACGGGAACCCACAGTTGAAATTGAATCAAACCTACCAACTGAGGACCAGCAGGTTGCTGCTAGCGATGCATTCGCCTCTCAGTTTTCTGCTGCTGCAGATATAGATACACCAGTTGCACCTATTGAAGCAGAATCCGCGCCGGCTCCTCAACCAACCATTGCCCCCTCACCTCCAGTAGTGGAACAGCCTCAACCTGTTGTAGAACCACAAATTGCACCACCTACACCGGCGGAGCCAGTACCACAAACCCCCCAAGCCGTAACACCAAAGCGCGCTCCAATCGGCTCAAGTTCTCCATCAACCCCTGTAACTGGATGGTCAGCGGCTCCTTCAAGCCCTCCTAAACAATCTGCTCTTGATTCAGTTTCGGATTTGGTAAGTGGTGGCCCTCATGCTCCGCATGCACCAGCGCAACCAATTCACCACAACATTCAGTCGGGTAAAAATTGCTCTCGTTGTGGAATCGGGGTAGAACAAAGTTGGCAGTATTGTCCAGTCTGTAATGGCAATCTGTGATTTATTATTCAGTCAAGGACTTCACCGGCTTGCAGAAGAACCATTTCGTCAAGGTGAATTGTAGGTTCAAGCATCACTCCTGTGTGGTGTATACCGACATTTGCTGAACCCCCTAGAGCAGTGTTATCTCCAAATCCTAAGTAACAGGTTCCTTTGACCTTCTCATCCTCCAATACATTGCCAACTAGTCTCGCCTTTGGATTCATTCCAAAACCAAATTCTGCTACCGTCCAAACCTGATCTTTGTCCTTTGGCTTCAGTCTTTCAGCAGCTCTTTCGTATGCCTCTTCAATGAGTTCAGCCATACTTCCACCTTTTACAGAAGTTACGAGTCCATCTTTGATGGTAAATGTCAGTGGTTCCTCAAGTAGGGTTGAATCCCATGATCCATCAATTACTAATTTCCCATTCATCGTATCTTTCTTTGGTCTAGTGAAAATTTTACCTGCAGGTAGATTTGTTACGTGACTTGGTCGGTTGCATATCCCGTTGTCTTCTAGTTTCCATCTTCGATGTTCAACTTCAAATTCAACATCGGTTCCTGCCTCGCTAGTTATCTTGATTTGTCGTCGGCGTTTGAGATTGCCCCCTATCCTTGTGATTTCTTCACGGAGGCGGTCAAAATCAGCTGTCATGCCTCCCTCAGTGAAGATGTCCAATGTGATTCCAGGTAGAGTAGCGATTCTAGCGCCATCATTGCGGGCAATTCGGGTTGCCCGCGTATGGGTCAATGAGAATCGTGTTGGAGCGATTACAACCTGTTGTTTACGCATCAATTCAGAGACTGCGCCAGGTGGTTCATCACCATGCTGATGCGATGATGGCATCATTAAGAGAAGGACTCTTTCAGAGATTAGTGAGGCTTGCTCATAAATCGCTTGACCGATCTGAGCGGTATGCGGGTCAGTGATAATTAGGGTGTTTTCGTATGACCTCATTTGCATACAAGTTCTGACGACAGTACGAGCAGATGCACGGAGTTTTTTCTCCAATTTATCATCATCAAGTTTTGGACCTCCATCGTCCTCATTTGATGTTGATTTCTTACCAGCCATGCTCGCCCCGATGGATTGTTTCAACCCGCCTATTATTACTCTTCTTCTGTGTTTTCATCTTCAGTTGTTGAATCATTTTTGTTGTTATATATTTTGAATACACCACCAATCAAGAGGATAGTGAATAATAGATAGAGGGCTGAATTAATATTTTGATGTAATCCAATACCAAAAAGCGTGAAGAACAAACTTGTTGGTTCTTCCATCACTAGAGTTTGGTCTGCTTCAACATTTCTTTCAATTTGGGTAATCCCTGTTGACCAAACGACTTCAACTGATTTCACCGAATCATCAGCATCCAAACCAAAGTGAACTGTCGGTTCGTTGCTACCTAAGAATCCGCTTCCAGCATACACATGCTGACGTAATTCGTGACCATCTTCAAGGGTCACGATAACTAGGCATCCAGTTCCATAACTGTTCGAATAATCACGCTGTCCAAAGCCTTGCGATGTACTGGCATCTGTCTGTCGTCCTTCAAGTTGAACTTTGAGCCAATGGCGCCCAGTTTCCTCAACAGCATTGTTTGAGAATAACTGAGGCGCTCGGTCCGAGTGGCCGAGCATGATATCTAAGTCACCATCATTATCGTAATCAAAGATTGAAACACCCATCGTTTTGTTTCCATTAGTTCCTGTCCTTAAGCCGATTTCACCACTAATATCCACAAAATTGACAAAACCATCACCATCAATATCACCATCATTGCGATATAATGTATTATTGTTGTAGGCAGTAAAACGGTTGATTCTTCCAACACCAAAGAAGATGTCTAAATCTCCATCAAGGTCGTAATCAAAGAATTGGCAAGCCCAATTCACAGCAACGAATGAGCCAGCGGGCCCCGCATCACGGAATCCTAGATCACGGCTCCTCTCACTGAATGAATCCCCACCATCGTTTTCCCAAAGGTAGTTTGGCCCGAAGTTTGAGTGGCACAGGTCAAGGTCTCCATCTCCATCCCAATCTCCAGCGTGTGCTCCCATGCCAGTACCTGGTAAGTCCATATCCAACTCTTTTGTCATCACAGTGAAAGTACCGTCGCGATTATTGTGATAGATTGGTGACACACCGAAGTCAGATGCAACATAGAGGTCTTCCCAACCATCATCATCATAGTCAAACCAGACTCCAGCAAAGGATAGTCCAGTTCCTCGATAATCTGCTGTAGCGATTTGTGCCATCGTAGAGGGGTTTGAAGGGCTAGCTTGGTCCATTCTGTATAGTCCTGAAAGGAAGAATTGATTCGGCGAATCAGATACTTCACCTTGGCCGCTGACACCAGCGAATTTCGTGACATCACTGAATTCTATTTCTCCATCCCCGTCAACATCTCCATCATTACGATAGAGAAAGTTGGTTTCTGTCCTCGCCCAGTATAATTCCTCATCGACAATGCCTAGATTCATTGAGTAGAGATCAACATCTCCATCATGGTCGTAGTCTGCCCAAATTGCAGTTGTGCTATGACCATAATTCGCCACACCACTGACAAATATCACTTCAGGCGGATTTTCATCGTCGTAACCTTCGCCTCCATTGGTAATGCTAACAGATGAAATCTCACCATCAGCTGTGATGATAGCTTCAGCCATTGCACCATTTCCGTTTGCATCACGGAAATAAATTGCTGGAGCAAGTCCGCCAGATGTTGCATAATCAGAGCCTACATTTTGCATTACAACTTCTGTTACGTTTCCATTTACCACAACGGCGTTGGCTAGGGCACCTTGGCCAACGCCAGTATCCGCAGTTACATCAGTAAACTGACAATTCCCATTATTTTTGAAGAGGATATTTCCCTCCCCGGAATCCAAATTATCAACATCTGATTCGCCAAAGGCGCTAAGATAAACATCTTTGTCACCATCATTATCGTAATCTGCCCAAGATGATCCAATTACAGTTGTATTTTGCAAATTCATTCCAGATTCAGTAGTCCAATCGGTGAAGGTTCCATCTCCGTTGTTCAACATAAATTGAATTGAACCGGATTCAAATTCTAAATTTTCATAAGAAAGGTGGTCAAACCTTGCTGTAACCATGACATCCATGTCTCCATCTTGGTCACAATCATCAACCGAAATCCCTGGGCCATAACTAGCCCAATTTGTTAGTGGTCCAGTGTCAATAATACTAATGCCACTAGCTTCTGAAACATCAGTGAAGGTTACCATCGTTTCAGTTGGTACACCTTGTGAATGTGCAAGTGCAGGAGACGGTAGTGCTGAAAGAAGAGTTGTAATCGTCAGAATCGCCATGATTATTGCAATTTTTTTAGGGCGCCTAATTGGATTAATTTCCATAATGGATACCCTCGCAGACACTTCGGTAACATTAACCACACAGATTTCACCTATGAAACATACCCACACCATTAATTCAATCATTTCAAATAAAATTAATTTAA
>JAQXFA010000112.1 GCA_029250565.1 Candidatus Thalassarchaeaceae archaeon | reverse complement strand
CTTTAGCAACTCTCATCTTCATTTGATCTTCTGATTCAACATCTAGAGTAAGTTGGATATCTCGCTTCTCACCTTCATGCCTGACAATTCCATCCGGAGTCGATTCAGGTCTACTGATCGACATTGCATCCAAGTCTTCTTCGGATACTTGTGCCAAGTCATCTCGGCCAAGATATTGTATACCCAATTCACGGAATAGATAGTCGACTATACTTGTTGCCATCTTAACTCGGTTACTTCCACCCTGAACCATTCCACTAGGTTCGAATTTTTGGAAGGTAAATGATTTGACAAAAGCGTCAAGTGGGACACCATATTGTAATCCGATTGAAACAGCGATTGCAAACTGATTGAGCATTGAGCGCCAGGCAGCTCCTTCCTTAGAAGTAGTAATCATGATTTCACCAACTTTCCCATCTTCATAAGTGCTTGATGTCAAGTAGACAGTATGTCCACCGACTCTTGCTTTCATAGTGTACGAGCCACGACTATCAGGTAGTGGCCGGCGAGTTGCAACATATCCTTGTGTGATAGTTTCTGCAACCATCTTAGCCTGTGGTGCTGGCATAGGTAGCCTCTCAGCAACCTTCTTGATAACAACAGAAACTTCCTCTTCCTCCTCCTCATCTTCTTCAATTCCCATTGAAGGTGGTATCAAAGAGGACATCAAAGGTTGAGACAATTTACTTCCATCTCGGTAGAGTGCGCATGCTTTATTACCAGTTTTCCAACTTCGCATGTATGCCTCTTGGACATCATCAATAGTAACATCGGGTGGCATATTGATTGTCTTCGAAATTGCACCTGAGATGAATGGTTGGGCTGCAGCCATCATGTCAACATGAGCTTCCCAGCGAATAAATCGTTCTCCATAAGCACCACAAGGTTGAGCACAGTCAAACACCGGCAAATGCTCATCTTTGAGGTATGGCGCACCTTCAATAGTTGCCTTTCCAAACAAGTAATCATTTGCAGCCGAGATATCCGCGTTAGAATATCCAAGCAGACCAAGAACGTCAACAAATGGATCAGCCAATTGTTCTTCAGTTAGACCAAGTGATTCCTTACAGAAATCTTCACCCAATACATTTGGTGATGCCAAACTTCGCACATCAAACACATCTTTGAACGAGTCATCCATTTTAGCGAATTCTTCTTCCGTGAAACCTTTCTCAACTAGTGAAGCAGTGTTGATGGTTTGGCATCCAGAAAATGTACCAGTTCCCATAACATAATTGATGATGTCATCAATTTCCCGCTTTTTATAGCCTAAATTGGAAAGACCAGACTGAAGGCCAGTTGCAGGGATTCTGAGTGTACCACCACCTGCAAGTGTTTTGTATTGAACAATAGAAAACATTGGCTCAACACCAGTGGTATCTGCGCCCATAACTAATCCAATTGTGCCTGTTGGTGCAATCACTGTTGTTTGGGCGTTTCTGTAACCATGTTCTTCACCCATTATTACCGCTTGGTCCCATGCAGATTTAGCCGCATCCAATAAATCGTTAGGGCATTGTTTAGCATCAATTCCCATTGGGTTAACTGATAGATTTTCATATTCTTCTGGCGCAACGTTGTAGGCTGCTCGGCGATGATTACGCATCACTCTAAGCATAGAGTCACGATTTTCATCATAGAGATTGAATGGACCAAGGAAAGATGACATTTCTGCAGATGTTTTGTATGTTTCACCAGTCATGATTGAAGTAAGTGCGCCACATATTGCGTAACCACGTGGGTCATCATAGGGGATACCCATGTGCATCAAGAGTGAACCGATATTACAGTACCCAAGACCTAGAGTTCGTGTATCAAAGGAGAGTCGAGATATTTGTTGTGAAGGGAATTGAGCCATCAGTACTGATACTTCGAGAGTAGCAGTCCAAAGTCGAATAGTGTGAACATAATCATCAATATTGAACACCCCTCTTTCTTTGTCGTAGAAGTGTAGTAGATTGATGCTAGCCAAATTACACGCAGTATTATCCAAAAACATGTATTCACTACATGGATTAGAACCGTTTATTCTTCCACTTTCTGGACAGGTGTGCCAATCGTTGATTGTCGTATCAAATTGAACACCAGGGTCAGCACACGACCATGCTGCGTGAGATACATCATCCCACAACTCTTGAGCTGGCATTGTCTTGCATGGATTAGCTTCGCGCCCTTCTTCTTCAGCAGCATTCTTTTCGGTGCGCCAATAAAGATTCCAATCTTTTCCGGTTTCAACCGCTTCCATAAATTGGTTGGGTATTCGAACCGAATTGTTACTGTTTTGTCCTGAAACAGTGAGGTATCCTTGGCCCTGCCAATCTGCATCAAACTGCTCAAACTTCATTGAAGTGTGGCCTTGCTTTGCTAAGTCAATGATTCTCTTGATGTGCGGTTGAGCAATACTTGCATTGACCGCTTTCTTGACTGCCTTTGCTAACTCGATGTTTTCAGTAATTTGAGTGCTATCGCTTGCATCACCATCAAAATTATTGATTGCATTCATTATGTTGTTTGCATTTTTCTGTAAAGCCGCTGCACCAGCAATCAAGGCTGAAACTTTCTCTTCTTCCTTCATTTTCCAGTTGACGTATTGTTGAATATCTGGGTGGTCAAGATCTAGGGTGACCATTTTTGCTGCACGGCGAGTAGTTCCACCCGACTTTATTGCTCCAGCGGCCTTGTCTAAAATCATCAAGAATGAAAGTAGGCCACTTGATTGTCCACCACCTGAAAGTGGCTCACCATCTCCTCTGATGTTGCTAAAGTTACTACCAGTGCCAGAACCGAATTTGAATAACAATGCTTCACGGGCTACCAGATCTGTAATCCCGCCTTCACCTACTAATCTGTCCTGAATACCCTGGATGAAACAAGCATGAGGCTGAGGCCTTTCATAGGCGTTTATCGATTTACAGTCCTCTGCAGTTGTTGGGTCTACATACCAGTGCCCTTGAGGTGGGCCTTCTATCCCATACGCCCAGTGTAATCCTGTATTGAACCACTGTGGGCTATTGGGTGCTGAGCGTTGGCTAGCCAATAGGAAGCACATTTCATCATAATAAGCGCGAGCATCGGTTTCGCTAGCAAAGTATCCGTGCTTCCATCCCCAATATGTCCAGCACCCCGCTAATCGATGGAAAAGTTGCCAGCCCGAAGTTTCCTTTCCTGTCCAATTCTTGGCCTTTGCTTTCTTTGTCTCATCGGGTTTTGAGCGCCACAACCATTCAGGGACCCCATCTTCAGGGATTTTTACAAGATGGTCCATACCAGGGACAACCTTGCGTAGATATTTGTCAGCTGCAACTTTACCCGGGACTCCATCAAACCCCTTTGGGAATTCAATGTTTTCAATTTTGCGAACAGTATTGCCTTTCGCATCTTTCAAATCAATATCTGTTTCAGACCATTCAAATTGTTCTCGAACTGGTTTGTTTACTGAAGTGAATCTCCGCTCAACAACTAATCCGCTTTCCGAGTCGCCGGCGTTTACAGATTCTCTCGCTGGCGTTTGCATATCTTGTCCTCCGGTCCAAATATCCCTTTCCCGATAATGTCATGACTTGGTTAGTGTCCAACATTGTGCGAGCGGGATTCTTTTGCCCCACGAGAGGGTTCTTAATAGTTAGCAAATATGTGGTGATGTTGAGTATAGTTGGATACGAAATTTATCTACATCCAGAACTGAACATTTTGATTATTACAGTTTGAATTATCTGAACATTCAGCAATGATTTTTCTCAATTCGTTGAATAAAATCCATACTATTTCCTCCCTGAAACAAAAAAAATACGAGAGTATGGTGGTGGACGATTAACGGGAACGCATTTGAAGGAGGCGCCCTAGCAGTTGCTATTAGTCGGTAACCGGCTGTTAGATGTGGTTGATTCAAATGCTTGCACCAGAACAAATACTCCACGCTGCAATGATCCTCAGCGTTGAGTCCGAAGATGGAATTGATGAGGGCTTGATTTCACAAGTTCAAGATACTCTTGAATGTGATACAGAAGACCATGAAGCGGCGATGTCGCACATTGAAAATCACCGAGACGGAGGTGACTGGGGCGGTCGTAGAGACGCTGTATTACACCGCTCTCGCGAGCGCGTACGCGAAGCAATGGACAATGACACCCTCCCATCTGCTGGCCCTTTGTCTGATGAATTGAATGCATTAGTAGGTGAACAAGAAGATGGCGGAGAAATCGACCCATTCGCTGAACTTGGCGTTGCCAGTGGTGGCGCAGGTGGTTCATTCGGTGGTAACGCCGTTGCTAGTGCTGACCCATTATCTGCATTCATGGATGATGATGATGAAGAGGAAGAAGATTTAGTCGACGGAGATGGATTTTTAGCCGCTGATGCAACTCTTAATTTGGATGGCGATGTTGTTGAAGATGATGTTGCCGAGCAGGAAGCAGAAGAACAACCAGTCGCTGAAGAAGTTGAGGAGCAACCAGAAGAAGAACAACCAGCAACAGCACCCAATGCTGCCTATGAAATGTTAATGTCAACATGTTGGATTGATGGTATCCTTGATCCCGCTGAAGCAAAATTATTGGCACGTAAGCGTGAAGAATTAGGAATCACTTTTGAACAACATTTAGAGATGCTTCAAAGTATGTTGGAGCGTTCTTCATGAAAGCAGAAAACACACCATTTTGGCATGCGTTAGAATTAGCATGGTGTAGTGATGGTGCCCTTTCTTTACACAGTATCAGACTTCTTGATGCCATGCAGAATATGATTGGTTTATCAAATACAGATCGGGCGGTAATCGAATCACACTTTGAGGAAAATGTGGTATATGATTTGACAAGAGCAGGTTTTGGTTGTGGAGATCAAGCATTAGCCGCATGGGTGGGTACTCTTACTTTCTTAGATGACCCAGCAAGTTATGATGTTTCCAAAGCAATGGGTAAAGCAGCTATGTTAGCAGGCCTCTCTAGGGAGAGATGGATTGCAAGTCATTCATGGATGAGTCAACTTGGCTTAGGCCAGCCATATGCAGAAGGTGTTTGGCTTGAGGGTGAAGAGGCAGGGGAAATAGCTAGAGTACCAGCACTACTTGTTCCAGTTGCAAAAACAATTGGTCTCATAGACCAAGATGAGTAATCACTCTACTATTGCTTCCCAAGTTATTTCAGCGGTGTGTTTAATCATATTCGAAATCGTACAGTATTTTTCATGACTTTGTTGTACCAAACGATTGATCAATTTCTCAGGTAAGTCATCTCCACTAACACGGTAAACCATGTGAATTTTAGTGAATACTTTGGGATTTGTATCTGAACGTTCTAGGTCTAGGCTAACCGAAGCACTTTCCACAGTTCGGTTTTTCAAACCCACAATCACATCAATTAGACTACAAGCACCACAAGAGTGTAGGGTTGCAGTGACAGGAGAAACACCTTCTCCACCCCACGCCAAGTCCATCGTCATACCTTGTTTGTCAGTACACGTCATACTCTTTCCGCCATTCCATTCTATCAACGAATCCATGTTTTTCCGGAGGAGAGCCTTAGAGAATATGTTTGCGATTGGATACCAACTCTACCCATTGCATTGATGAAGGGGGGGCGGGTCGGCCAAAATAATGACCTCTGGTAGCCCAATCACAATGATAAGTGGCAATTTGAATGTGCCTGACAATCCAGTAATCAATTTCATTGAAGGAGATGGAATAGGTATTGACATCACTCCAGTGATGCGCAAAGTTGTCGATTCCTCAATTTCAAAGGCTTATGGTGGCCAGCGAGAAATAGAATGGAAAGAGGTTTTAGCTGGTCAAAAGGCATTCAATGCAACAGGTGAATGGCTACCAGAAGAAACCAAATCTGCTATGAGAACAGGACTTGTTTCAATCAAGGGGCCACTTACAACACCTGTTGGCGGTGGTATCCGTAGTCTCAATGTTGCTTTACGCCAGCAGTTAGATCTCTTTGCTTGCGTGCGTCCTGTAAGGTGGTATCAAGGAACTCCAAGTCCAGTCAAAGACCCAGGTGCAGTTGATATGATTATTTTCAGAGAAAATAGCGAAGATGTCTATGCAGGTATTGAATGGGAGGCAGGTAGCGCTGAGGTTCAAAAGGTGATTGACTTTTTACAAAATGAGATGGGGGTCACCAAAATTCGTTTCCCAGATTCATCAGGAATTGGTATCAAACCAATCAGTAAAGAAGGGACTGCGAGAATTGTTAGAGCAGCAATCCAGTATGCCATTGAGCAAGATTTACCAAGCGTTACTTTAGTTCACAAAGGGAACATAATGAAATTCACAGAAGGTGGCTTCCGTGATTGGGGTTACCAACTTGCTCAAGATGAGTTTGGCGCTACTTTGTTAGATGGTGGTCCGTGGTGTACTATGTCTAATCCTAACACAGGGAATGAAATTATCATCAAGGATGTAATTGCAGATGCAATGTTACAACAAGTATTGACGCGCCCGCGTGAGTACACTGTTTTGACAACAATGAATCTCAATGGGGATTACATTTCAGACGCACTAGCAGCACAAGTAGGAGGAATTGGAATTGCTCCAGGGGCGAATATCAATTACGATACAGGAATTGCTATTTTTGAAGCAACACATGGAACAGCTCCAAAGTATACAGGCCAAGATAAAGTGAATCCCGGTTCACTAATTCTTTCTGCTGAAATGATGTTGAGATACATGGGTTGGGATGAGGCCGCCGATCTAATTGTGAAGGGCATGGAAGGGGCAATATCTGCTCGAACAGTAACCTATGATTTCGAGCGACTGATGGATGACGCTACCTTACTCAAGTGTAGTGAGTTTGGTGATGCAATTATCACACACATGTGAGTTATTAGCATGGATTTCGCTTCTTTGACCCTCTGCCAGCCATTGCTGGATTCTCTTGATGAAATTGGTTATGTTACACCTACTCCTATTCAAGCCCAAGCTATCCCGGAACTCATCAAGGGACGAGATATGTTAGGTTGCGCCCAGACAGGCACGGGAAAGACCGCCGCCTTTGCCCTTCCAATCCTCAATGCAATGGCCGAAGATCCATGGTCGGGGCCACGCAGCATTCGCGTTCTGATGCTATGCCCTACGCGTGAACTCGCATCCCAAATTAACGATAATATTGAGCAATATGCACATTATCTCGACATCCGTTCGATGGTCATGTTCGGAGGCGTATCTCAACGACCTCAGGAAAAGATTCTGCGTAGGGGTGTAGACATCCTTGTCGCTACACCGGGCCGTCTTCTCGATATGATTGGGCAAGGCTACGTTGACCTTTCCCAAGTGCAATTCCTTGTTCTTGATGAGGCGGATCGCATGCTTGATATGGGTTTCATCCGAGATATTCGCAAGATTATTGCATATATACCAGAGAATCGCCAAAGTCTGCTGTTCAGTGCCACTATGCCGCCCTCGATTGTTGAATTGTCTCGAGACATGCTCTATGACCCAGTGAGTGTCTCAATAACACCCGAATCAACCACTGTCGAAGCCATCAAACAATCCCTAATGTTCGTAATGAAGAGTGACAAGCGTGGCCTCTTGACACACATCATCAAGGAGGAGCAGCCTGAGAAGGTGCTAGTGTTTAGCCGTACTAAGCACGGTTGCAATCGCATCGTCAAGCAGCTTGGACAAGACGGTATCGAAGCCCTCGCAATCCATGGTAACAAGAGCCAGGGTGCGCGAGAGAAATCCCTCGGCCGATTCCGTAAGGGTACTCTTCAGGTGTTAGTTGCTACAGATGTGGCGAGCCGTGGTATTGATGTATCTGACATCAGCCATGTCATCAATTTGGATTTACCCAACGAGCCTGAGGTCTATGTGCACCGTATTGGACGCACAGGACGTGCAGGCCAAGGGGGGATTGCCATTGCTTTTTGTGATGAGAACGAAGGAGAGTATCTACGTGGCATTGAGAAGTTGATTCGACAGGATATCCCAGTTGATGATAACCAACCTTTCCACTCAGAGAATGCTCTATCTCGCAAGGGCAACAAGGCGCCTAAGAAGCAACAGAATAGGGGCCGCCGAGGTGGCGGCAGGGGACAACGTCGTGGTGGGCAAGGGCGTGGTCAAAACCGAGGTCATGGGCGTCGTAGAAATAGACGTTAAGCACCAGTAGATCCGCACATCAAATCGCCAAGTAATTAATTGAACAACCCTGTCCCGTTCAATCATAAATTAGTGTGTATGGCGGGAAAGAGCCTGAGCATTATCCACGGTTACGAAACCAAATCTCTCTTGCAAAGCACGCGCTGGAACTGTGAAATCAGAGTCACGTGAGGCGATAAGAATAGAGCCGAAACCTTCCAAACTTTGTTCAGCAAGGTAGGCTGAAAACAACATGATATCTACATCACCAGCTTCCGGGTAAAGCGCTTCACCATCTATTTCCTGCCGCTTTGCTTGAGAGTGCCCCCTACTAATCTTTGAATCTGTAATATCAGAGTATACTTTCTTTAGATTAACAAAGAAAGATTCGAATTCTGGTCGTTTATTCTGTACCAATTCGTTGATGTTTTCTCCTGTTTCGGGATTCCAAGAATTATATTCTGTAATCACCTCGTCAGCCAAGGCAACAAGTGATTTTTCGGTGATTTTTTTGTCCCATAATTTAGGATCAATTAACCTATCACCACAGATTTTCCTCATTCTTCCGGGAATAGCAGCGATATTTCTCAATTCATTCCTTGTCGCCGCTGGAATGAACATTTCAATCCTGCCTTGTTGACTTCGATAAAGTAGAGTCTTGTGGAATTCTCGCCTACTATCAAGATGCATTGGTACTTCACGTTCAATTTCAAGTTCACGAAGAATTCGTTCTGCTAAAGCATCTACCAAAAGGTTAGTATCGACTACTACCAAAGGTTTCAATGCTAGATTGTTGAGGTGAATTCTTTGACGTACTGGGATCACGTGTTCTGTTCTTGAATACATTGTTCTCTGCATTTCTGAGAGTCGCTTGAGACCAGCAACATCGAACGTGCTACTATTCATTGCTCGCTCGTAAATCAGTAAACCATGCTGTGGTCCCATCTCATCAGCGGCTCGATTAGCGACACTGAAAATTTCAGTGAATTCTTTCCGGCTTAGCGCTTTTTGGAATACCTGTTCAATATCAGCGCCTCTACGTTTCCTACCTCTTTGTACTTGATTAATAGCTGCAATCACCCGTCCTCGGTAAGGTTCCCCCGGGAGCCGGTTGATAGATGGGTAAGTTAGATGAAGATTCAAC
>JAQXFA010000111.1 GCA_029250565.1 Candidatus Thalassarchaeaceae archaeon | reverse complement strand
CCAATGGGCCAGTTGGTGTGGCGATTGCAATTTCATCTCCCTTATTCATCGTACCTCTGTGAAGAATAATATCTAGTGTTTTACCGAGCCCCCTCTCATCTTTCATTTCAAGAACAGTTGCTTCTGCACTTCCTTCAACATCTTCTAATTGTTCAGCCAAGAATTTTTCAGCCAATCCAATAGTTACTGCTAGCAGGTCTTGAATCCCCTCGCCTTCTTTTGCTGAACAGGGCACTAGTGCAATGTTCTTCGTAAAATCCGAGATTTGGTCATAACGCTCAAGATTGAATTCTTGCTCACCAAATTGGCCAACTAACTGCCAGTATTTCTGATCAAAAAGCGCAAGCACATCTTTACTCTGCTTTCTCAAAGAAACTGCCATTGCTCTACCATATTCAGATTGCCAACCATGGATTCTATCGACTTTATTGCAAGCAACCACAAATGGGGTTTTGGCTTGCCTCAAAATCCGCATTGATTCTAGGGTCTGTGGTTTACAACCATCAACTAAGTCAATTACCAAAATGGCGATGTCAGCCAATGAGCCCCCGCGAGCTCTAAGGGTGGAGAAAGAATGGTGTCCTGGCGTGTCGATAAACAAAAGACCCGGTGAGTTGAAATTTTTCCCACCCATCAATGGTGCACAGAGGTCGTTAAGAACATCAGAAGGGACTTCAGTCGCCCCTATATGTTTGGTAATCCCACCGGCTTCTCTAGCCATTACGGATGACTGTCTTTCACTTCCTAGTGAACGAATGTGGTCAAGTAGGCTGGTTTTACCATGATCAACATGGCCTAGGACTGCAACAATGGGCTGTCTTCTCTCTTTCATCCATGTCACCTGCCCCTGTAATCTAAATTTTATTCTTCGTAAACCCAATCTTCTGCTGAGCGAGTCCAATCAACTAAGCCTTCAGGAAACCAAAGTCCCAATTCAAATTCTGCTGTTTCTTCAGCATCACTACCATGGATTATGTTGTGCCCAATATCCATCGCCCAATCGCCGCGAATTGTACCGGGGGCAGCATCACGACCATTAGTTGGGCCAATGATGTTGCGAGCCACCTTGATTGCTTCTACACCACTCCACGCCATTGCTACTACAGGTCCAGATGTGATGAATTTGAGTAGTCCGGGGTAAAATGGTCGTTCAGAGTGAACCGCATAGTGGTTAGCTGCTAATTCATGGGAAGGTGTCAGTTGCTTCAATCCTACCAAACGTAGTCCTTTTTCTTCAAAACGGCCAATAATCCTGCCAACCAATCCTCGCTGGACCCCGTCGGGTTTGACCATCACAAATGTCGTCTGCATTGTAATCACTGAAGCGGCCGTGACGCCACCCCTGTTTAAGCAAAACGCTTGAGCGAAACAAGAAATTTCACTGAATGCCGCCTTTCACATAGTGGCGGGTCCACTTTACTTTGCGGGAATTTCTCTTCAAATTCACCATGTTCTTGCGGGCTTTACTGCTCTTGAACCACAGCACGGTACCGTCCTTACGAACATACATCTGTCCAGTGCCAGGTTCAATTTCTTCGCCAATAAATGTACAAACACGTCGTTCAGGCATCTCATCGACCTCCGAGTTTACGTGCTTCACGACCAGTATCACGGAGCATCAAAACATCTCCTACACGTATTGGTCCTAACACATTTCGAGTGATAATTCTACCAACGTCCCGTGGGTTGGGGGCGTCATTTACACGGACTTTGACTTGAGTAGCTTCACCGGTCATACCGGTTCGCCCTACAATTTCAACGACTTCTGCCGGCCAACCGTCTGTCATCAGGTTCACCTCAGTTTCCTGCTAGTTCATTAGCAGATGCAACTACGGCTTTGAATTCGTCTGCTGCTCCATCCATCTCAATAACTGCAATTGCTGATGTTGGGCGACCAACTGGAAGTCCAGCAGCCTCTCCAAGGTAGCTTTGGTCCTTGACATAGATGTAAGGGATTCCACGTTCTTTACAGATCATTGGAATAGGCATCATCATTTCTCCAGGGTTGACATTTTCTGCCATAATCACAAGCTTAGCATCGCCTCGCTCGCAGACTTTGATGACCTCATTCATCCCCTTCTTGAAGTGGCTTCCACCCTCCTTGTCAATCTTCTTCACAAACTCATAAACCATGTCCTGCACATCGGCAGGTGTTTCAAAATCAATATGTACGCTCATAGGATTCTATCCTCCTGTAGGTGTTCCGCCGAGGGCGTGGTCTGTATAAACGCACCGCATGGTGTAGTGAATGGTTATTCGGGGGACTGCTCAAAGATTCAACCGCTCTCGTAGCTGCTCAACACCTCTTGCCAAAGCAGCAGCCGATGAAACAAGAGCGCGTGGGTTGCTAGCAATGGAATCTGTTGCATGAACGCCACTAACATGGTCATCTAGCCTTGTGATGGCTCCACCGGTAAACAAACCGTGAGTACATGCTGCATGTACTTCTTTGGCTCCTTGGGAAAGCAATGCATCACTAGCTTTGCATATTGTTCCACCAGTACTAATCATGTCATCAACAATCGCAACAACTGCACCATCGACATCCAAATCTTTTGGCTTGTGTTGAATGGTGTGCGCATCAATTCTTGTTTTCTCAAGATATGAGAATTTGCAACCAATTAGATTTGCAACATGGGTTGCCCTTTCTATTGCCCCTTTATCGGGACTTAGGATAAAATCAGGATTAACGTTGATTTTCAGGTGTTCAGCAATTTCTGGCATTGCTGATACAAATTCAACAGGGGTGTCAAGGTCATCCAATACTGATGGAGCGTGCAAATCTAAGACAATTAATCCCTCAATATGACGTGCTAGTAACCGTACGATTAGAGAGGCAGAGATAACTTCTCCTTGTTGAAATCTTTTATCCTGTCTACTGTATCCAAAGTAAGGGACTGCTAGGAAGATTCCTGGCCCTACATCATCAAGATTTTCAGGCCCCTCGCCCATCAGATTATGCAGATTCCCGGATCTTACATCATGGATCGCTTCAAGCATCAGTAATGCTTCAACAATCCCGTCATCAGGAAAAGTTGTTGCAACAACAACAACCGGTTCAGAGCGTACCGCATCAATACTTTTTGCAGGCACACGAACATAAGCCTCTGAATCAGGGAATCGCCTAGCAACTAATTCATGATGTTCCCAACCCAAACGTTTTGCTAATGCAGACGCAAGGTCTCCGTCAATACTTCCTGAGACTACTGGCAGGCGCTCCCCTCAATCACTCCGACTAGTGGTCCCTTCATGTCATTTGTGTGTAATATGGTTCTAGTAAATACGAGTAAGTCAAGTGAAGGTTAGGAATATATGGCATTAATGTTTTTGAAAACCCTCTTTATTTTCCTAAAAAACAATTTTTCCTCCATTATGGTAAAAAAAGGAGTGGACGAGGCAGGATTTGAACCTGCGACCTCCCGGTTATCAGCCGGGTGCTCCAACCAACCTAAGCTACCCGTCCAAGGGTGAGCCGCGCCACCGAGGGGTTGAATTAAACGGTTCCGATTAGGAATCTCATTCTTCTTCTTCAAAGTCTTCTTCGTTTATTTCTCCCGAATTCAACTTTAGATACGATGGTAGGCCCATCAATTTGTCAAATGTGCGTGAAAGAATTATCTCATCCAAACGGGGACTAGTGCGTGCTAGGAATTGTACTGGTATGTTGATCACAGCATTTTCTAATCTGTATCTTCTTCTTAGGTTTCCTCGAGCTTTTACTTTTACGCCGCGGTAGGTTCTCTTAATTTTCACCAGGCCAATGACTACTCCAAGATCTTCACCCTGGGTATCAAGAACTGCTCGGTCAAGTAATTCATCAGGCGCGTATAATTTTTCATTAATACGAACTGTATTTCGCCATCTGCGTTGTAATTCCCTCATAGACTTAGTTAGTTTGATACTCCCATCCGATTGAATACCATGAAGAAGTTCTTTTGAAAGTGGGGCGAACTCAGCAGGCTTGCGCATAAATTCATCCGCTACTCCTGGCTCAACCTGTAATCTGAAAGATTGAACTCTTTCTTCATTGGGGTGGTATCTCTCCCCTACTATTACTCCAACTCGCGTTTGTTTAACGTAAACTTCTCGTTGTAACAATTCTTGTATCCTAAATGATTCATCTGTCATATTTTTTCCCTCTCTATTGCCGTGCATCCCATGTCTCGGTCAATATCCTACGCTCGGAGTCAGTATATTAACATATATGCCGAATTACTAATTGCAAATTCAATTGAAAAAGACGGATAATCATGAATTGACCAATTGGTAGTTATAATTTTGAACAATTGCTAACTATAATCAAAATTCAATTGAAACTAACGGTTTTTATAGTTTAATTTACCAATATGGATAACTGATTAGAAAGGATTATCCGAATTTGTTTTCCAATTGGAAAGACGGATAATATGCGTCCCCTAATTTTTCGTCAGGCTTGTTACTTTAGATCCATAATAATTCAAGGATTATCGGTGTTATCTAATATGAAATTAGAAAACTTCCTTACTTTTCATATTTATTTCCAACATCATTATTTTTGAGAATAATATGT
>JAQXFA010000110.1 GCA_029250565.1 Candidatus Thalassarchaeaceae archaeon | reverse complement strand
ACACTTCGCATTAGGGAGAGGGCGAAAGCGCTCTTCAATAGGAGTTCACGACCTATCGAAACTTAAACCACCTTTTCGAGTCAAAACGGTTGAATCAAATTACAAATTCATACCTCTAGCAATGGACGATGAAATGACCATTTCAGATATTCTTAACGAACACCCCAAAGGTGTTGATTATGCACATCTCCTTGATGGCTTTGAAAAATTCCCCGTTATTCTAGATGCTTCTGGAGATGTGCTTTCTTTCCCTCCAATAATCAATGGTGCTCACACAACTGTAACCGAAGGAACTACAGATTTCTTCATTGATGTTACTGGTTGGGATGAGAAGGCATGTGAAGCGTCTTTACTTCTTGTATGCCTATCCATGGCTGTTCGTGGCGGCAGCGTTGAGAGCATTGAGTTGACGGGATGGAATGGCGAAATGTCAATTTGCCCAAATGGCTCACCACAAACCCATAAATTACCAAAACCACTACTAGAAAATATACTTGGAAAAGAGTTTAGTGATTCTGAAATTTCTGAAGCAATCAATCGAATGGGTGGCCGCTTCATTCGGAGGCGCGTGGTTACTGATGGCCCACTTGTTTCAGAGAGGTGGGCCGAAGCAGCAGTTGGTAGCGATGAATATCTAATTGAAATGCCAAGATGGCGCTCAGACATCCTTCACCCTGTTGATTTGGTGGAAGAAGTAGCCACTGGAATTGGTTACGAAGATTTAGGGGTGGCAAATTCAATGCAAACAATCGCTGGGAAACCACTTGCAAAGATGACACTGCATAGAAGAATTAGAGAGAGTTTACAGGGTTGCGGATTACAGCAGATTCAATCACTCACATTATCAAATGAAGATGACCAATTCACTAAAATGAGGCAAAAACACAGCGGAGATGTGACTGAATTACATAATCCAATTACAATTGAACATACGATAATGAGGCAATATATTCTTCCAAGTCTGCTCAGACTTTTAGCAGCAAACCGCCACCATGAACTACCACAAAGAGTGTATGAGTTGGGGACGGTAGTACATGACCACAATAACAACTACAGGGTGGCTTGGGGTTGTGCGGAAGTTGGCACAGGATTCACCGGTGCGAAGGGTATTGCTCAAGCATTATTAAGAGATTTAGGAGTTGAACAGGAAGGGTTTGAAGTTGAATACAAGCCCATTAAATCAGGAGATGGACCCTGGTTAGAAGGAAGAGGGGCTGACATTCTAATCAATGGTCAAAAAGTTGGTAGTTGTGGAGAAATAGACCCTGCAGTCGCTGACTTATTTGAACTAAGAGTTCCCATTCAGGCTGGCGAATTCGATGTCGGTGCACTAGGAAAACTAATTCCGGACCCAGTTCATTAAATTGAGTTTTCAATTACTCTGAATAAGGGCTGAAAGAACCATCATCGGCTTTTACATAAGCTGTCGGATCAAAAGACCCGTCATCTTTCTTGAGGTACCAATATCCGTCACTACTCTGCTCATAATTATCTTCAGTTGCGCCAGCACTAACTGTGTCCAATAAATCAACGGTTTCTTCATTTTGTTTAGTTGCAACAACTTCGCTTTTCGTAACATCGTCACTAGATACCTCACCAAGATGAGGATTAGTCAATAAATCAAGAGCGGCTTGATATTGGCTGTCCTCGATATGACTACGATCAGCCATAATTTCCTCAGCATGATGGTCATCCTTACTATATGTGACAATTTTTTGCTTTTCGGCCTCGGCCGCCTTTTTCTTGAATGGCCATATACCCGCCATGACAGGACAAACATGGTGCCTATCCTTAGAATGTGTGCATGAAAACCAATAATAGAGCCAAAAAATGACTTGCACCACACACAAGCCGGAGCAACTCTTCAAGAACCATACCAATTCCGAGAACCATGCGCAGGTCGCCTTTACAACCGATACTAGCACTTCTTCTTGTGCTAACTGTATCTGTACTTCCTGTCCTTGAAACAGACAATACTATCCATCAGGAAAATAATACACTTGTTGAAACCTCGGCATCTCACACATCACGAAACTCAACTAATTACACAAGTAACCTAACATGGGGGCCAAATTCAGGCCTCAACGCATTCGCTGCTGTGGATACCCCATTGACTATGTCAATTAATATCACGAATGGGGCAAATGTCAGTGACGCAGTTGATTTCACCCTTACTAGTGATGTTGGCTGGGATTGTATTTGGTCCGGCACAGTAACTCCATGCCATCAACCATATCAAATTGTTATTGCACCGGGTGAGTTAGGGTGGCCACAATATACGATTACTATACCCCCAGTTGTTGATGGTGAACCTCTCGCTTTTGTGAGATATATGTTTCAGTTAACAGCAGTATCTAGCCTTGATAGTGCTCAGGTCAAATATAATTTCACACTGGAACCAGATGAATGGTTCCAAGCGGAATTTGATTCACCTAACAGTAATATTAGTTTTGAGCCGGGGAAATTAGAGAGAATGAGCCTGACCCTTCGGAATACAGGAAATTCCCCTGCACAACTGGTTGCGCGTGTAGTCCCCTTAGATTCCAATAATTTACCGTTACCGGGATTTACACCAGAACAATCCTATCAACATGAACAAAATATTTCCTATCAGCACGATGGATGGTGGGTCGCCATATTCAACGCCCACAACCTAAATGGGCAGGGTGGAAATGGTTTAGGAGTAAATTTGCAAGCCACTATTGATATTGATATCCATCCCCCATCTCAAAGTTCTGGACAGATGAAGGTTGGAATAGTGGCATGGAGTAAATACAATCCAACACAGAGGGTAATGATCACCATTGATTCAAACATAGTTTGGGAACGAGGTGGGGAATTATTTGTTGAGGATGATTGTGATGATAGTGATGTATCTCCCGAACAAAGTTGTAGCGCTACAATTAGTATAACTAATACCGGGAATTTTGAAGATTCATTTGAAATAAATGTTGACAATGAAAGTTGGCTGGGCGCAGAACTAAGCCAACAAACGGTTGTAGTAAACAAAGATGAAACCAAAGAGGCTGCAATACTAACACTAACTGTGCAAGAGATGGTCCCAGCATTTACTCATGGTTCTGTTACAATCACATTAAAACTAGTTTCAGGTGAAATTATTGGTAGTCAAACCATCGAATTACGAGTTGCTCCTTTTGTTGATTGGGAACTACAAGCAGTAGAGAGTAGTACTGATTCAAATGACAATGTTTCTGTTGCATTTACAATGAGAAATCTAGGGAATGGAAATGATGGTTTACAGGTTACTTTACATGTTGACATGAGTGTAAATCATGGATTTATCCCGCCTGAGCAAGCAGAACATGGTTCTGAGACGGGGGCACCTCGTTACTTTGAAATCGAACAAATCCCACCAGGAGTAGACTTCACTTTCCGGTCTTGGATGCACATCCCACGCAACAGTGAAGCAAATGGAACAATTACAATGACTGTAGAAATGCAGAGTACCCTAAGCCCTGACATCATATTTCTCAATGAGACAAAAGTAGAATATCTAGCTGAATCATGGCGGCCCGAAAATATTCACGAAGATTCTGTTTGGTTGAAAATTGAGATGGCTGCGGCTGATTTATGGAACCAATATAATGACTTAATAATGACTATCCTGGTAGTTCTAGCGGGATCACTTGGGCTTTTACAAGCGTTCAAACATAGAGCAGCAAAAGATGCGTTGTGGAAAGCAAAGTTAGCAGCAGCGCAACCAGCCGAACCTGAAAAACCAGAAGAATGGATGGAGAAATTTGACAATAAAGGTGAGGCAGGAAACAAGGGAATTGTTGGAAGTGTCATTGAAGCACCTAAAATTGCTGCTAGGGTGTTTCAAGACTTGTTCACATCCAATACACCACCAAAGAGTATACCGAAAGAAAAACCATCTGATGCACTTCTTGATGCAGCAAATACGGTTTTAGAACACCATGAAACTAGTATAGAAGGGGACTTACTAGATGACTTGGCTAGTGAGTTAGCCATTGAAAAGAAAGCACATCCATCCAACGAATTATTTGACAAGAGCGAACAAGAATCTGGAAGAACTGTGAGAAAACCAAAGAAAGAAGGAAACTCAAAATACCTAAAACCGAAATCAGAATCTACTAAAAAAAGTAGAACTTCAACAATTAAGGCGAAGGATTCACACACCGTCACCCCTCCAGACGTAGTGGAGCAAGACGAAGAATTCGACCTTGACCTCTGAGATGACAAGATGTGGGTTGCTGGGATTGATGAGGCTGGCCGAGGCCCATGTATTGGGCCGTTAGTAGTAGCAATTGTTGCCATACCTCAATCAGATATTCAATTACTTGAGGAGAAGGGAATTGATGATTCAAAGAAAATATCTCCTGGAAGAAGATTAGAATTCCATGACTGGTTGTATGATCAATCACAGCACAGAGGATGGCATATTGAAGTCCTCAATGCAATGCCAAGCCATATTGATAACTGGATGGAATCTAGGTCACTTAACGATTTAGAAGTCGAAATGTTTGCTCATGTTGCAAATAAAATCCTCCCTCCAAAAGGGCACAATAAAGGCATCCTACATCTCGATGCTTGTGATGTAAATGAACAGAGATTCGGAGATAATATCAGTGCAAGACTCAATAATTGGCCCTGGGGGGATTGGGAAATCACAAGTGAGCATGGGGCAGATGCCACACACTTGGTAGTTGGTGCTGCCTCAATCATTGCAAAGCAAGTACGAGACTCATTCATTGAGAACCTAAAACAAGAAGAGACAATACAATTTGGCTCCGGTTACCCATCCGATCCATACACTAGGAAGATATTACCCGAATTAGTGGAAGGCGACACACCACATCACATGTTAAGGTGGAAATGGAAAACAACGGAAAATGCTTGGCAAGATATGCACAATACCCCAATACCGACTAGGCCCCGTGAAACACCATTGTTCAAAGAACGGAATCTGTTAGATTATTGACCCTGTAGAGGTAAATTATCCGGATATACTCAAGAGGTGTAGCCAAGGCCGACAGGACATGAGCGATTGGATTCCCGATGAGGACACAATCCGCTTAATTCGTAAATATGCGATGCAAAACGCCCTTGAATATGATGGGAAGGGAGAAGCAGGCTCAGTACAAGGTAGAATCCTTGGCGAAGTTTCCGAACTTCGCCAACACGCAAAACATCTGTTCGGTGTGCTAGGGCCTGCAATAGAAGAAGCAAACCAACTGTGGAATGATGAAGGCCCAGGAGCTGTCAAAGCGGTCTTGGAAGCAGAAGCACCTGATGCTCTTGAAAAGAGGGTAAAAGAGCGCCGAGAAGGATTGCCTGAATTAGCGAATGCTATCAAGGGTGAAGTGATTTTACGCTTTGCCCCTAATCCAAATGGGCCACTGACCCTCGGTCACAGCCGAGGTGTTATCATTAATTCTCATTATGCAGAAATGTACGATGGAACAATGATTCTTAGATACGATGATACAGATACTAAAATCAAGCGACCAGAGTTGAAAGCCTACGACTGGATTCGTGAAGATTTCACTTGGCTAGCCGGTAAAAAGCCGGACATTATTCTAGAGGCATCGGCGAGAATGCCAGAATACATGGCCCATGCAAAACAATTCATCGCAGATGATTACATGTATGTCTGCACCTGTACAGCAGATGAATTCAAACAACTTAGAAT
>JAQXFA010000109.1 GCA_029250565.1 Candidatus Thalassarchaeaceae archaeon | reverse complement strand
ACTCCTGGTAGATGCAGATGATTCTTCGTTCGAAGATTCACGTCATGCGCATTGTTTACCGTTAGGCGATTCTTCAGATGCTGGCTGTGCGGCACTTCCTGAATTAGCGGCATCGCACTTCATGAAAGCGACTGCAATAATGGATAAAATCCTTGAACCAGTGGAATTAATGATTTTGCTAACTGCGCTTGGGGGTGGTGTAGGTTCTGGGGCAGCACCTGCTTTGGCGGCTCAAGCATCTCGTAAAGGAGCTCTAGTAATTACAATAGCAGCGATGCCGTTTGAAGAGCATTTAGCAAGGTGTGAAATCGCTCTTCCTGCCTTCAACAGATTAGAGGATTCATCTGATGTTTGCGCTCAACTTTCCTTGGACCGTTTGGCTTGGCAGGCACGCAGCCGAGGTGTGGATTGGAGAACCCGCCCCTCATGGGTAGAAGAGTTAGTTCAAGGATTGGTCTTGACACTTGGGCAAGTAGGAATAATCAACCTTGATTTGATGGATCTACGTTCAGTAGTTCAAAGAAAGGGTGGGGCAACCATGGTAGTTGCGGAAGGTGAGGCGGATGACCCAGAGGGACTTTTCCTCAAAGCACTCGCAGCCCCCTTAGCGGGATTAGAGGTGATTGGTGCTAGTGGGTGCCTTCTACAACTTGAGGGTGGAAGGCAAATGTCAATTTATCAAATGGAGCAAGTTGCTGATGCTTTCACGCGCGGATTAACTGAAGATGCACAAGTTATTCTTGGCGCTAGACATTCTGATGATTTAGATGGTAAGATGAGAGTAGTTGCCGTAGTAAGTGGACTCTAACTAATCCATTAATTCCACAACATCATCTGAGAATTCAAGGTCGTCAAGGTCTATGACCTGCTCTTGAGTTTCTAGCTCTTTAACCTCAGGCGCATCATCAACTGATTCGACTTCAGTAACCTGCAAGTCGATGTCATCTGCTTCCTGTACCATGATTTGTGGAGGGTTTAGAATCCTAATTTTGTGATCCCTAAGTGTCTTCGAGTGGATAATAATCAGGGTAATTGCTGTGACTAAATGGCCTATTGCCATAGTTGTTGCAAGGTTCCCACCTCCTAAAGAATCGCTGAGATTAGTAATCATCGCTATGCTACCTGCATATCCAAATCCAAATGCTAATCCCCAAAATAGGGCATTTTCAGAAGTGAATAGTTTTCCTCCGCGATTTACATCACGACTTGCTAAGGACCAAATAGCCAACAGTACAGTGATGATCATCAAAGTAAATTCTTCAATTATCATAGTGAATGCTGATGGCTCATCAATGAGCCTCCGCCATGCACTAGCGAGATGCCATGTGACAAATATCTGGGAAACCATCCCCCATCTAGTTGCAAATCTAGCACCGCCTTTAGTAGCAGACACATCGATTATAGTATCCTTAATCCAGTAAATCATTGCTATTTGGATAGTGATTGCAAGAATGATGAATCCAATCCATTTCAATTTCTCGTTTGTTTCACCTTGAAATCCTGAACTATATCCGTAACCAATGAGTATTGCTACAGTTGTCACAGCCAAGATTTGCCCGGTGGATATACCTATTACGCTGCTTTCACGAACTGTATCATCAAGAACTTTTTTCCCGTTAGCTAACCATGATGAAGTTCCTGATTTAAATGACAGGCCTTGGCCTATAGACCAAAGCAGGAAGAGCGTAGAGAGGGATAATGGTATCCATGTCTCCCAGTTTTCATTTCCTTTGACTAATTGTAATAATCCGATGCAAATTAGGCCACTTAATAGCAATGGCAGAGTCCATGCTCTTAATGATCGGAGTAGCATAGATTTGAACCATGAACCCGATGCCAATCCTTCAACTCTAACCATCTTATGAGCAAAATCCCATCGTGTTGACATTGCAGTGAGGGAATAACCAAATGATAGTGAAATGAAACCTATTGCTGAATACAAATTCGCTGAATCTGGTCCTTGAGCAAGGGCATAGAGAATAGTTGAGAGAATTAGTAGGAGTAGGATGTGAGGAAGGGTCTTCAAATCCATTAGTGTTGAAATTAATTCCCATAACCCGAATTTTGGTTCTTCAACAATGGTCGCCTCAGATGAATCATTCGAAGAAAGAGGTTCATTCTCACCTGATTTATGGCTCGAAACATCATCTTCGGATATATCGGCCATGACATCTCCACGCGTCCACTCTTGTTAAGGGCGATGCACCTTAGGGTATAGCATGGCCAAGTTACGAAAGGCAGCACGCGGTAAGCACCGGTGGGTTGGCTTAACAGTTGATGAGTCCATAAAAAACAGGCAAGGGTTGGAAGAAATCATTGGCCAAATTGATGCTTTAGGAGGTGGATGCAAATTGTTTGATTTTGTCGATGGTCAAGCAATTATTAGAATTCCTCTAGAGTCATATGAATCAGCAAAATCAATTCTTGAGGGTGGGTGTAAGGGATTGGTTTCCCAAACAAGTTCGGGGAAAATCCGCTTAGTGCGTGAGCGAATGGGAATCAAAGTTTCTCGTAAGAAAAGATAAGATCGTCTTTCTAATGTTTTCCAGCCCAACTATCCTCAACAGATAGTGCCTTATTCTTTAGAGGTATAATCTTGCGATAGACCTCAGATGGAGGTTGTATCTCGCCTGCAACCGTTAATAATCTCGCAAGAGGAATGCCAAAATGTTCCTCGTTTTCAACTAATAATGGCTGTATAACGTCCCAGTCTGCATCAGTTAGTTCAACAAATTCACCACCATTCAATTGTGAGGTTGAAAGAACATTGGTTGGGTCACGAACATAAATTGCACCACCACTTGAGAGGCTGAACAGATTTCCACCAGGGTAAGGTGTATCCAATTCAGATATTTCCCCATTGCTTTCAAACCGAAGTCCGTTGACTATTACGAAACCGCCACCATCTAATGGGTCTCCAGCCATGAAGGATTCAGCAAGGTAGTCTAAAGCAGTACCATTGATGACCAGTTTTGGACTTCCAACAGAGTTAATCATTGGCCTACCAGCAGCATTGCCTTGAACAAACAATCTACCGCCTTTCGCACCGTATCCATAGCATTGCCCAACATCTCCATGAACTACTAATGTGCCAGCTTTGTGAATTTGAGCTACCTGGTCCTGAGCATTGCCATGCATGTGTATAGTCATACCATCACTTCCACTTCCGAGGTAGTCACCAACACTACCAAAGACGTCGATTCTTACATCAGAGGTTTCCATGCCAAATCCGTTACCAATGAAACGGTGTCCATGACAATGAGTTACCACAAAGTTTCGCCACCCGGTTCGGTACAGCGCAACTAATTCTCTAGCGAGTGATTCGATTCCTTCAATGGGATATGGTCGTGCGTCTACAACTATTGCTTGACTTGGATTTTGAGGTTCAGGAAGGTGTCCGGGGGATTTTTGCCCAGAGAAATATTCGCATGGCGTTGTCCCGGCATGATTCAAAATCCCCATTATTGCATCTTCAACACAATCTAGCCAACGACTGGTTCGTAGTGTTCCAGTGTCATATTTTCTGTTTAATAGGAGGCATAGTAAGTCGATTGCTTGTTTCCTTGAGTGTTGGCTAGCATGTGAACCAATTTCTGATAGAAGTCCACGGGCAGCAGGCCAATCAAGTGTAGGGAAAGCAGATACAATTTGTGGGAAGATATCATTCGGTGTCCAATTAGAAGGCCAATCAAAACCAGAATCCATTGCTGCTGGCTCAATCTCAAAGTTTCCTTCTGGATGTGTATCAACAATTGCACCAAATTTGTTGCTCATGATTAGTTCATGCCCACCATTATCATCAGGGTTGACATCAAAAATGAATGAACCTCCATCGGTGTATGATCCTCCTCTGGCATTCCAGTATTCATCACAACGGCGCCAGAATCTCTTATCTTCAGATGAAAGGCTCTCAAGTACTGCGTCAATGACTTGTTTTTCGCTGCCACAAAAAGCAATTCCGACTTCACCACGCTGGTATGAGAAAACTTGAGGCCTTAACATACTGGTATCGGTGATCCCAATCAATTGGTGTGTTAGGCCATTTGCTTTGGCGATGATGAAGAACCATGGTCCATCCGGTGAGCCATGAATGTGGGTTTTTTGAATGGCCTCATAGACCTCCTGTTTTTCGTCTGGAAGCATTACAAAATCAAGTTCGCCAGTCGGTGCTAAACTCTCTATCACATATTCCATGGGGTATCCATATACACGTGAATGGAGGTCAAATCCGAGTGCTGCAACTTCAGTATCTGTGAAGAAGAGAGGTTCCATTCCTCTTTGGCCAAGGTAGTCCTTGACCGATACATAATTTGAGAAATCACCATTATGCACAAGAGCCACATCTACACCCTGCCCAAATGGGTGCGCACCACCTGGATGAGTCACCCTACCCCTGGTGGGGTATCGATGGTGTCCAATCCAAACATGTGCTGTTACGTCATCTAGTCTATAGTATCTAATTACATCTTCCGCATAACCAACAATTTTGAGAATAATCATATTTTGGCCATGGCTTAGAACGAATGCATCTGCACGTTGATCCTTAGCATAATATTCAACATTTAATTTGTGAGTATTCTGGAATAATAATTCATCCCACATAGCTTTTTTATTGGGGAAATCTGATTCAGTCAAATTCCCATCAGAAAGGAACTTTTCAACAGCTGCCGGTTTTGGTCTGATGAAATAACAAACAACATTTGGTGGTTGCGCATCTAGATTTTCAAGATCTTCCCAATTATCCATGGTGGGGACTTCATGAGTATG
>JAQXFA010000108.1 GCA_029250565.1 Candidatus Thalassarchaeaceae archaeon | reverse complement strand
ATTAATTCCAACAATAATTGGTATGGCAGGGGGGATTATGCTTGAACAATTCGCTGGTCTTTCAACACCACTTGAATGGGCTTCACTTCCAGTTGTACTGCTTGCTTTAACCACCACATTATCTGAAGGATTAGCACTTTCATTCATTGCTTCAGCACTATTTAGTAAAGGTGGAAAATGGTCGTACACGATTCCAATGATTGGGATTTGTATTGGGTTACTTGGGGCATTACAAATTGTTGACATTAAATTATTAATTCCTGGAATGTTATACCAATTTTCACATCAGCATTGGATACCATTGGTAACCATCCCCATCTCATTTTTACTAGCTTACATAGGTGCTCATTTAGTGCCGGATGATTTTGAAATCCATGTTACAACGAAGAGCGAATTATTCACACCAGTTTGGGAGAGACTTCCATTCCTTGGTAACGGAACATTACGTTTGTTAGTGGCTAAAGATTTGGTTGATTTGTGGCGTTCAAATACATTAGTAAAGATGCTCATCTCATATAGTGTGCCGCTTCTTTTCCTGTTGTTATTGGCTTGGTTAGTTGATTTCGCCTCATTTCCCATTCCATTCAATCTACTTTCTTATGCTCCGTTTCTCGGATTTTTTGGATTCCAATTTTACTCATGGCTAAATGGTATGGATTCACCAGATTATCTCAATGGTTTTCCTGTTGCACTTCCTGAATTATTGCGGGCGAAAATCGTCGTGTACTTTTTGATCACAACTTGGATATCGATCATTTTCTTGTTTGTGATGTCAGTAGTGCTAGATCAATTATGGGCATTACCAGCCGCTCTTATCGTGATGGTTGCTAATTCAATTTACATTGTTAGCCTGACAGCGTTATTGATGGGACCCCGCCCCAATAAGGCAATTTTTGACATTTCAATTATGGCGTGGTTCTACATTGGAACAATAATTCCTCTTCTTGCCCTATTCCTCATTTCATTCACCCAAGGTGATATGACAATTTACGAAAATTGGGGTCAGATGGTTTCAGAGGAAGGACTGAATGCAACAACTTCTGTATTAGTTGAGGAGAATGTGGCTGGCAGAGGGTTGCGTGGAATTCTTGGTGTTAGTGCAGGTTTAATCATTCTTGGAATTGCATTCCTAATGATGCTTAACAGAAGATGGGGTCGAAGGCCATTTGAGAATTGATTATTTTTGTTGCTTTGTATTCATGAGAGTTTGAAAAAGATTGGTTGTATAATCACCAATAATACGTAGTTCAATTCCAAAGCCCTTTTCTATAACCAAAGGTTATAGTGAAAAGACAACGGTCGCATAAACGGAGACGGAGGTTTGGACATGGCACGAAAAGGACGTGGACGACCGCAACGCCAACGCAGAAAGCGCCAAAAACAACAATATGAGGAACTTGATAAGTACCCAGTTGCACCACCTCATTCGTTTGCTAGGATTGTTCGTGACCTTAGAACATTGAATATTATTTATCAAGCCATAGAACCACCTCTAAACAAGAAGGAACAGTCACAATTTGAAGAAATAATGGATATTTATGTTAGGTCTTTGACTGCAGATATTGAAGAAATTGATACTGATCCAGAGGGTTATTTGCGAGCGGCAATGGACCAAATCATCAAATCCTACGGGATGAAAATCACGAAGAAGTCACGCTCGAAGATTTTTTACTATCTTAAGCGTGATTTGATTGGTTATGGCCGCATGGATGTTCTGATGAATGATGCAAATGTTGAGGACGTATCTTTAGATGGCACAGGAATCCCAATTTTCGCATACCATCGTAAGTTTGAGTCTGTTGAGACATCAATTCTATGGCCTACTGATGAAGAACTTGAATCGTATGTTATCAAGTTGGCACAACGTTGTGGTAAACACATATCTGTTGCGGAACCATTGCTTGACGCAACCCTGATGGATGGTTCAAGAATTGTCATGAAATTGGGTTATGAAATTTCAACGAAAGGTTCAACTTTCTGTATACGCAGATTCCGAGAAGATCCATTTTCGCCTTGTGATATTGTTGCATTCCGAACCATGACCTCACTAATGGTTGCCTACTTGTGGATAGGTTTCCAGCAAGGTATCTCAATGCTGTTTGTAGGTGGGACGGCATCGGGTAAAACCACAACTCTCAATGCAATGGCATTGTTTATCCCATGGCAAATGAAAATCGTTAGTATTGAATCAACTCGTGAAGTTAACATCCCTCAACCAAATTGGATTCCGGGGTTAACTCGACAAGGTTTCGGTGGTGAATCCGATGACGGTGTGATTGGAGAATTCGAACTATTGAAGGCCGCTCTAAGAGAGCGACCAGAATACATTATTGTAGGTGAGATTCGTGGTGCAGAAGCTTATGTTTTGTTCCAAGCTATGGCTACTGGACACTGTTCATATTCAACTGTTCACGCAGACTCAGTTCCTTCACTAGTTCACAGATTAGAGAACAAACCAATTGACATTCCTCGTGTTCTTCTTCCTGCTTTGGAAGCCTGTGTGATTCAAATTCAAACCCGTATTAATGGTCGCCGTGTTAGGCGTTCAAAACAGATTGTTGAGATTGTTGGTGTTGACCCTCACAGTTTGGAAGTGATTACCAATGAAGTGTTCAAATGGGACCCCTCAAGAGATGATTTCGATTTCTCTGGTAAATCCTATATTCTTGAGAAAATCATGGTTAAAATCAATTATTCACAAGAACGAATGCGTGATGAATTGCGTACTAGAAAGCGAATCCTTGATTGGATGGTTCTCAATGATATCCGTAAAGCCGATCAAGTTGCTCAAATAATCACTGAATATTATGTCAGGCCTCAAGCTGTTCTTGCAAGAGTTGATGGTCTACAGTGAGAGAGGTGAAATGATTGGCCAAGGAGGCGGAAGAGAAAAAAGTCCGCTTTGACGGAATGATTCTTTCTGGTTGGCAACGTTTCTCCAATGCTATTTTAGGTAAATTGTTACGAAAAAAAGTACGTGAAGATGTAGCGCTTCAGAAAACTTTGTTGCAGGCAGATATTCGTATTATGCCTGAAGTTTACAAAGCCACAGCAATCATGTCTACTGTTGTTGCCTTTGGTATTTTTATTGGAGTCCTAGTTTTGGCATTGTTGCCTGAAATCGGAGCATTTGCGCTGTGGGAAAATATGCAAAACCCAGAGTCAATTTATCCTTGTATTGACTGGGCATTCTGGCACGCCAACGATATTGATCCAAATATTGACTGGAGTGGAGAAGGTCCTGATGGGGTTAGCGTTGCTTATGGTGGGTGCCCTCATTATTCAACGAAAGTAGTTCCCGGTTTCGCAAGGTATGGGCTGATTGCAGTTTGTGGTTTCTTTGGTCCATACTTCTCATACAAGCATTTCTTGGGTGCTGCTGAAAGACGTAAGAAAGAGCGCTCAGAAGCGCTAGAGAAGTATCTCCCATATGCTGCATCATACACAGCAGCAATGTCTGCAGCAAACGCAACCCCTGCAAACATCTTCAAATCTCTAGCGTTGAATCAGGATATATATGGTGACATCGCTTATGATTCAGCTATGATTTATCGTGACATTACTCTTCTTGGCATGGACTTAGTAACTGCAATCAGACTTTCAGTAGATCGTGCAGCATCCCCTTGGGTGTCAGAATTTTTCCAAGGTATGGTGGGTACATTATCATCAGGAGGTAGTTTGAAAATTTATTTCCTAAATAGAGCAGAACATTACATGCGAGAAAACCGAACTAGACTCGGCGTTTTCCTTGAGACATTAGCAATGATGGCTGAGTCATATGTTGTGGTGGCAGTGGCAATGCCTCTGTTCCTGATAGTAATGCTAGTCATCATGTTCTGGGTATCTGGTGCTGGTTCTGAAATTTCTGAATCTATGGTTTATGGCGTTGTACTTGGGGTTTTGCCGATGATTCACATCGCCTATTCCGGATTAGTTTGGTTAATGAGTAAAGAGATGGAGATGTGAGAGGGGGGGTGAAAAATGGCAAGAAGAAACAAGAAAAAGAAGATTCGTGTTGATCTTAATTTCCCCAAGGACGATAACACAAGACGTAATTTTCTTATGATTTCAATTTCCTCAGCTCTTATTGGCATAGTGTTCCTTGCTTTTTGGGCTGCCAATGCAACCCTCGTATTCGGAATATTGACCCCTGCTCCAGCTAATGGTAATCCTGTATTCATTAACACTGCTTGTGGCTTTGACCCAAACATGGCGTTGCCAGATTATACACAAAATGAATCTTGTTTCTTTACCAAAGAAAGAACATCAACTCAAACGATGGAAGTTGAGTGGGATAATGTGAAGGGGCCTGGAAGAGGTCAAGAGTTTGATGTCACAGGTATCGCCCCTGAAAGATTAGGAACACTTTCTCATCCCCCTCAAGAAATGCGAATGTCATGCGTTGCGAAAGCCGATGAGGATTTCCCGTATACTATACAAATATGGGAACCGTCAACAGGTGGTGGACTTGGGACATCTTATTCAGTATCTGGAGTCACTAATCAAGAGGGTGATTGTTACTTAGAAGTGATGAATGCTCTACCAGGTGAAGGATGGGAAATTTGGCTACAATTTGATAGAAGTTATCCTCGAATGAAAGAGTTCACACTTACGCTTGAAGTTGATACATACGATGGTATCCCTGATTGGATGAACAACAAAAATCAATTTATTGGGCCAGAAGTAAACCTTGGCCCCTTTAACTTAAGGCCGCTAATTTTCATCAACTTCTTCGGTTATGGTTTCATTTTCCTCGTTTATCCTGGTGCTGTATACTGGGATAAAAAGATGAAAGCAATCAATGCAATGGAAGAGAAGTTCCCCGACTTCCTTCGTGATTTAGCGGAATATTGGAAAGGAGGATTGTCAATGACGTTAGCAGTTAGAACATTGGCAAATTCAGAATACGGCTCCTTGAATGATGAAGTTCAGAAAATGTCCCAGCAATTATCATGGGGTGTAGCATTTGGAGATGTCATAGTTCTGTTTGCTGAAAGGGTGGGAACCCCACTGGTCAAACGAGCAATTAGTTTGATTGGGGAGGCTAATAGGGCAGGTGGGAAAATTTCCGATATCTTGGTTACTGCTGCTAATGATAGTCGTGAAATTAAATTCCTAGAAGGTGAAAGAGAACGCGCTATTGCCTCATATATTGCAGTTATTTGGACATCATATTTCGTTTTCCTAGGTGTTATTGTTGTTCTTGCGAAGGTTTTCATTCCAGCAATTTCATCAGCAAATTCGGGTGACGACAGCGCTCAAATTGGAAACATGGTAATTCGTGCAATTGACCCTCTATTCTTCCTAGTTGTGTTCTTCTATGGTGTAAGCGCTCAAGGTCTTGGTAACGGGGCGATGGCTGGATTAATGGCTACAGGCAGACTATCAAGTGGTATGAAGCACGCTGGAATGATGCTAATCATCTCAACTATCGCGTTTAATTTCGTAGCATTCTCACCTGATTTGTTAGGAGTTCCAGGAGACATGGGTTTGAATCCTGCTCTTGGCTACTTTTCTCCAGGGTGATTAGTTAATGAATCAGCGACAGCTATCTCCAAATCCTCTTGCACAAGTTCATGTGTTGGAAATGCTGACATTGTTTTGGCTATTTTTTATGTCAGCAACTTTCATCTTACAACTAGAGATTCCTGATCCTGTTTCAGCATCTTCAGATGGTCAGTTACAATTGGCAGCAGAAGATGCGTTTATTCAGCAAATGGGGGTAGAGGCAGATGACCCAATAAACCACCCTAATCAACTTGCAGAAAGCCTTTCAGCAGGTGATTTAGATGGCACTTGTAACGAATTATTACAAGGTTTACCAGGGCAGGTACAGGGTAATTGCTGGGTTGCTAAGAATGAAGGTGACTTAGCGAGATACGGTCAAGGTAGTACACCCGATGGCAGAACCCTAAGTGTTCACAAGTTGGTAGGAGATACTGGGGATGTATGGACCATTTCTCTTCAAGTATGGTATGTTGGTGGTGGTGTCTAATGATGAGGCGAATAAACAATGACTCAGGTCAAATGTTGTTGGCAACTGGTATTATTTTGATGCTATCACTTCTAGCCATGGCTTGGTTTGGTGTTTCTGTTGCTTCGCTTGGAGATCCTTATGATACTAGCAATGGTGAAGTCTTAGAAGTCACGAATTCATTTACCGAAGTGTGGCAACCAACTATTGAGAATCGAAGTAGTACTTTGGTAGCAGATGGTGCTGATTGGCAAGAAGCGATTGACGCCGCTACTAATTCAACATCTGCCGACCTAATGCGTCATGGCGAGCATCGTGGTGTTGAGATAATTTTGAGTGATATTAGTGCTACAAATAATAGCGGTGTATTCACCATCACCTGTGAGGTTGGTATCGCTGACCGTGGAGCCCGTCTGAAAACAACATCACATGCTGTGGTCGTTGACCTCACATGATTTAGTCAGTTACGGTAAACGAGATGCCATAATCCGCTTCCAAAGAGGGGGGAATATGCATGGCCAAAAGATTGCAAAATAACCCGAGGGCAGAGTAGGTGCATTCTCATAGGGTTCTAATTTCCAAAATGGTTTACTCGCCTCTAGGTGGTGTGCTGGATGGAGAGTTAATTCAAATAAAGTCCAACGTGAAAGCCGCTTCAGAGTTTGCCATGAATGCATTTCCGTTTGTTTTTCATTGACTTCTCGCTGTAAACCATAATGACGGATATAGTTGACATACTCCAACAAGAAAATACTGACAGCGGCTTGATAGAGGATAGCAACCACCACCCAAATCCCTACAAACCAGTAAACAACGGCGATGAATGCAGATTCAATGATGAGCCCTTTGAATACCGGGTTGGAAACAAATAAAGTTGATTTCCCCCTTTTCTGTAATCGTCTCTTTTCAATTTTCCAAGCGCTTGTAAATTGTCCTGGAACTGTTTGTAAAAGATGAAGCCACAATCCCTTACCTGGTGGTGCGCTAGCAGCATCTTTCACGGTTGCAACATTTTTGTGATGATTGTAATTGTGTTCAGTAGTGAAATGAAGATAGAAGGCGAACATCAGATTCATTCTTGCGAGTAACCAAGTGAAAGAGCGTGGTTTAGTGTGCCCTAGTTCATGCCCGACAACTATCCCTGAAACTCCACAAGCGATACCAGTAGAAAAGCCAGCTAACCATAGTGAGGGGGCGTTACCAACAAGGAATGCATGGTAAGCCAAAGTTGCGATAATAATCGGATTTAGCAGAGCATGGAGAATGAGAATTATTTCGAATGGCGTATCGTTTTTTGGAGAGGATGTAGGTTGTGTGGATTGTCCAGAAAAGTGGTCTGCAATTGGGAATATCACTAGAGCAATGAAAATAGTTAGGCCAGCGAGTGGCCCACCCACAAGATTACCGATTATTGCTGAAATTGGAATAATAAAACTTGCAAGATAAGGATACCATGATCTAGGTTTTGCTACAACCATGTAATCACCGTAATTTGTACCATTCTTCATCAAATTGCCGTTTCAATTTCTCTACAAATTCTCCTTGAAGATGGGTGTCAATTACTTTCCAGTTAGAACCCTTAGCTCTAGTAATTAGCGCTGTTTGGATTGCGCGGATGCGCTCAAAAGATGCGAGGTAACGAGATGCCCCTCGATGAGTATTCACTTCTCTCGCCTCAATTCGTTCTTGGTGTATACTAGCGTTATCAATTGTCAATGTCAATCCGATTGCTACCCCGCCTTGATTTTGCCAGTCTGCTAGGATACGATTTGATGGAATAATGTGGGCACCTTCCACGATTAAGTCAATACCTTCCCGCCGAGCTCGGGAAATCACTGCTTCAAGACCTGCTTCAACCGCTGAACAGGCATCAAGCCAATCAGTAGCAGAATCACCGGTTTCTCCGCTCGAAAAAGTAGATCGGAATAAAGCAGGGTTTGCTGAAGGTGTTGTGGCTGTACGAAGAACTTCTCTAACGGTATCACTACCAGCAATCCTATCGAATTTTAGAGCAGATGCTACCTGAGTGGCTAGGGTTGATTTACCAACTCCAGAAACCCCTGAAATCAAGAGTAAGCGAGGGGGACGGTTGGTTTCACCACCTGTCATCGTGTTCATCTCCTGAATTGTTAACAGACTATTTCCCGTATAGACGCTTTGTCCTCAACGTTGAATCGCCTTCAATTCTAGGAATTCCTGTAATCCGTGAATACCTAGTTCTCTTCCATTCCCTGACATCTTGTAACCACCAAATGGTGCTGAGATATTGAAAGGCCCTCCATTAATACTCACTTGCCCAGTTCGCATATTTTTTGCAAAGGAAAGTGCTCTCTCCTCATTTTCAGACCAAACTCCTCCTGAAAGCCCATATTCTGAATCGTTGGCTAGAGCCAAAGCCTCTTCTTCACTACTGTATGTTGTGATTGTTAGGAGTGGACCAAATACCTCTTCATTCCAAATTTTCATGTCGGGTGTAACATCTGCAAATGCGGTTGGCTTCACGAAAAATCCAGTCTCAAGTCCGTCTGGCATTCCTTCACCACCAGATATGAGGGTGGCTCCTTCTGAAATTCCACTAGCGATATAATCGCTAACACTCGCTTGTTGTCTTGCGGATGCCATTGGACCACAACGTGTACTTTCATCGAGTGGGTCTCCTGCAGTAAAGCCAGCAACTCGGCCAGTAATGATTTCAATAATTTCCTCCTTTTTATTTTCAGGAACGATGAGTCGTGTTAGAGCGGAGCAGGTTTGACCAGAGTTGGCAAAACAGGCACCAACTGATGATTTTGCGGCTCTAACGATGTTAGCATCATCCAAAATGACATTTGCGCTTTTACCACCAAGTTCGAGTGTGACTCGTTTTACAGATGGTGCTGCTGCCTGACTCACTCTGACTCCTGCAGATGTCGAGCCAGTGAATGATACCAT
>JAQXFA010000107.1 GCA_029250565.1 Candidatus Thalassarchaeaceae archaeon | reverse complement strand
CGAAGCACTACGCACTGGGACCTAAACCCAGCCCCTTTGACCACTCGGGTACCCCTGCTTGGTGATTTGGCGACCACCTATCCGACTTCAATTAAACGGTCAAGCCATGTGGGACATGCGCTGTGACTCATCCGTTCAGTTCAAGTCTGAGGTTACTACACGCTTCATACAAGGGGAGAGACCGAGCATGGATTCAACAACCAAAAACAGCCGTGAAGAATTAGTTGCGCTTGCCCTAAAGGTTAGCAAAAACGCGGTAGCACAGCACTCTAATTTCCATGTGGGTGCGGCATTAGAAACCACACAAGGTGAGGTATTCACAGGTTGTAATGTGGAATCAGACTCGTATGGCCTAACAATTTGCGCAGAAAGGGTGGCATTAACCAAAGCCCTCTCAGAGGGTGAAAGAGAATTCACGCGTATTGCGATAATTGGTATTCAATGTGATGAAAATGGTAACCCTATCACAGAAGATGATGAATGGTATTGTGGGGAGCCAAATCAAACAGGGTTAGGTCCTTGTGGGGCTTGTAGGCAACTATTGTGGGACCATTGCCGAGATATCGAAGTGATAGGTGCCACACCAGAAGGTGAAGTTGGTAATGTGTGGCAACTTGCTGAACTGCTACCTGACGCTTTCAATTATGAAAAGAAAACTTGAGGTGAAAAATGGTGAATGAATCAGATTCAATGGTTGTAGTCCCAGAGCATGCGCTGATAGCTCACAAGTTGACGCGCCTGCGAGATCGTGAGACATCGTCAGTATTGTTTCGTAATTTAGCTCGTGAGATAACTCAGATTTTGATGTCTGAGGCTACACGTGACCTTTCTACCACTAAAGATGAGCGTGAAACCCCACTTACTTCGTTCTCAGGGGAGAGCATAGCCCCAAGGATAGGCATAGTACCAATTCTTCGGGCAGGTCTTGGGATGAGTGATACTGCTCATGAAATGCTACCAATGGCACGGGTTCTCCACGTTGGTCTGTTTAGAGATGAAGAAACTCTTGAGCCAGTTTACTATTATGACAAATTGCCTACTCCGCCAAATGTGGATTTGGCTCTAGTTGTAGATCCGATGTTGGCTACTGGTGGCTCGGCAATTGCGGCGATTTCAAGGCTGAAAGAGACAGGGATTTCGGATATTCGATTTATTGGATTGATTGCCGCACCTGAAGGGATTGCTGCATTGCGTGCGGCGCACGGTGATGTCAAAATCTGGATGGCTGCAATTGATGAGAGATTGAATGAGCAAGGATACATTGTTCCTGGCTTAGGTGATGCGGGTGATCGCATCATGGATACCTAATATCGCCGTTTTTTGGTTGCAATTCCCGCTATGCAGACAATCGCAAGCGTTGCAATCAGTGTGAAGCCAGGGGTTTCATCATCTGTTGTCCCACCACCTTCTGGTGTATCACCCGCAAGGGTCACTACAACCTTGTTCCACTTGTCATCTGAATTTGCTGAGCCGTCTCCATTTACTGCATTCCCATGCGCTGTGAAGGTGATATCTGTGGTATTATCTGCTGGCGCTGTCCAATTAACTTGCCAAGTTCGTTGGTCATTTCCAAACTCCGTGTGAGTCATTTCCCCATCCATGAGTTGTGAGGTGTTATCGAAAGGTGATAGTGTTCCTGCGCTTGCATCTAAGTTGAAACCACCATGGTTTTCTCCACTTGCTTCAGGACCACCTGTGATGGTTATTGTAAGGGTCAATGTTTCTCCTGCGGTATAGTTGTCTGGCACACCATCAAGGGTGATAACTACCCCTTCAGTAGCGCTTCCTGAATGGCACGTACAACCAAATTGAACGTTGCTTATTCCAGTTGGTCTTGCACTCACTTGAGTAATACTAGAGCCCACCAAAAGGAGAAGTCCTAAGATGGCAATAATCGTAGATTTGTTTAAATTTTTCATGTAATCCAACCTATCAGTAATTGACTGATGTATGTTGCACGAATCTATCATTTAAGAAAATATGTGGGCTAAGTCACATTTTCTTTTCATCAATCACAGATTTAGAACAATGCGCAAGTCTTGCAAGAACAAATCCACAGGGACCTCAGCATCAGACCAGACAACCCTCGGACGTCCTTCAGAATCGATAATGTAAGTTGGCTGAGTATGGCTGAATCCATACCCCTCCTCGGAATCATCTTCGAAGTCAATTGGGTCTACCCCATAGGTCTCAAGCACAGGTAGGATAGCATCTGGGTGTCCGGTTAGGTGAGGCCAGTCGTACGCTCTCTCTGTGGTCCAATTTCTCAGGTGAGAAGGTGAGTCATGCCATGGGTCAATAGTTACGGAAACTAGGGTGACATTGTCCTTTTCAGAGGCATTGAGTGATTCGTGAACCATGTTTAATGAGGCTGATATTACTGGGCAGGTATTGTAGCAACGTGTGTATGTAAATGCCAAAATCACAGTTTTACCGCGTTGTTCTTCCAACGACCATAGGTTTTCGTCCATTGATTCAAGGGTGAAAAGTGGGGCGTATTCGGTTCCCATCCATTTAGTTCCGTTGAATGTTTCTTCCTCTACTACGGGTTCACTAGTGCACCCTGATAATGGGATTAGTAAGAGTAGCAAGGCGGTTAGAATCTCTTTGGGGATTCGCATATTGCCACACTTCCACTTTCTTTCAGTTGTATTGGGAGCAGGCCTTACAGTAGTCTGCACCGTAAGACGGAATATGGTAGACTTCCATCGCTCCACAATGTTTGCAGGCATTTCCAGTTGCAACCATTTCTCCCTTTTGTCCGCCGCTATCAGCGCTGGCAGAAGGTGTTGGTGCCGCTAACTCTGCTTGAGCTTGGGCAAGAGAAGGAATCGCTGGCATTTGTGATTCACCCTTCTTACCGCCAGTTAGGGCTAGTACAGCAATTCCAATTAGCAAAAGAACGATGATCGCAGCAATCGCACCAATCACAGCAGTGCTAAGCCCTTCAGTTGCTGGTTCAGATGTTCCATCCGTGATATCTGTCCCATCTTCGGTGTCGTCTCCAGTCTCATCATTCCCATCATTTGTATCTACACCTAATCCAGGGAAATCAAGCGCATAAAGGGGGTCGGTTCCATTAGCGATTTCATCAGCATCAGAGAATCCGTCACCATCATCATCGTCATCAATATCATTGGCAATTCCATCATCATCCAAGTCTGGACACCCAACTAAATCACCTGCAGAAGTACCTGATTCAGTGGGGCAGTCATCTCCATTTGTGCCATCGGGATTATCTCCGTATCCATCACCATCAGAATCAGTATGTTGGCTAGCATCGTTCGGCATGAAGTCGTCTTTGTCATTGACTCCATCCTCATCGTTGTCGCGTTGACTAGCACTACATCCATTCAAATCTACAGATTCACCCGGTGGTGTGTCTGCGCATTGGTCAACATTATCTTTCACTCCATCTCCATCGGAGTCACGTTGTGCATCTGAGCACCCACCGCCATCTACAGTTTCAAAATCTGTGGTATTTGGACATGAATCGGAGGCATCATTCACCCCATCACCATCAGTGTCCTTTTGACTTGGTGAACAACCATCAGAGTCTGCCAAGTGTCTCTCAAAACCCGGTGTGTTAGGGCATAGATCAACAGCATTGGATGCACCATCGAAATCGTCATCACGTTGTTCATTAGAACAGCCCCACATATCAACTGGTGCACCATAAGGTGTGTCAGCACATTGGTCATCATCATTGTCAACAAAGTCGTGGTCGCCTTCCCATGCAAACCTCTTGATTTCGCGTAATTGTTCAGGGTCACCATTACTGTGGTACCATACATTTTCCCAACCATTTTCATCGGCTAGAATTTTTGGATATGTGCCGCCATTATCATCATCAAGCAGGGTAAGAGTTTCCCAACCCGTTTGTGTAGGTGAGGCGATTTGAAGTGATCCATATCCACTATTGTACCATGCTGAGTGAATTAATCCCGCTGAATCAATATCCACTGTAAGGTATGAAATTCCGTTGTCTGTATTTTGGTGTAAAATGTGGTATGTAAAGGCTGAACCATTCCATTCAGCAACTTGTACTGTGCACTCTTGAGGCGCGTCACAAGTGGTGTCAGATGAGGTGTCATGGCCGCGGAAAAAGTTGATTAGAAGTCTTCCATCATCCGATACAGTTGTGTCAAGTCGGTAGGAATTTACTATTCCAGTTGTAGTTACATTGTGGATATCCCAACCCCCACTTCCGTCCTCAATCGCTAAGCGTATCATTTGTGGGTTGGTCGATAAGTAACTGACATGAGCTACATCATTTAGGAAATTGACTTGAGCATACGTTGCGTTCACTTGCACAACTTCCTCACTCCAAACTCCAGGTGAGTTTTCTCTGGCTAATTTTAGAACTGAGTCCAACCCAGTATTGTCAGTATAAGACACCACCTTGTTTCCTTGGGAATCAATTGCTAAGTCGGTGTACCAACCGGTTGAATTGTCTTCAGCGATTGTGCTAACAGACCAAGTTGTACCTGATTTTGTGGCGATTTTTGCTGCGGTTTGTTTCACACTACCAAGACTGTTTATTTCTGTTTTAGCATGGAAGGCTATGCTTTCAGTTCCATCTGGTGCGATTTCTATGCTAGCGTAGCGGCCAGTTTCACCACCTTGGTCAACGATTTCCCCCGTTGCCCAAGTGCCATCTGTGTTTTGTTTACGGTAGACGAGATTACAGTCGTCTGTGTTGTTAGCCACGTTTCTATCACAAGAGATTCCAGAGTCATCGGACATCCCTCTATAGTGGACGAGACGTAGAAGTCCATCGTCTCCTTTGATGACATCCACATACTGTGAATCAGATCCTGAAGTAGTCAAAATCTGTTGTTCGTAGTGACATCCTGTATCGTCAATTACTTTGTTTAGAGGCGTGTTCATGCATCGGTCTTGCGCATCGGCCAATCCATCTCCATCTGCATCTGGTGCCGGTGTGGCAATGACCAAGTCGGAATTGTCAAAATTATTGTATGAGAAAATTTCCTCAGCGTTGTTGTTTAAGGAGATGTCAGCATATGCTCCAACAGAGCCAATAGTGTCTATTTTTACAGTTTCCCATGTGGTTCCACTACCACGCATAAGCACTAGGTCATCGTTGGTCCAATCTTGGTAAACGATGTGCAAGTCACCTGTATCATCTGATTCAACTCTAATATAGTCACCTAGATTATTGCTGTTATTAGCAATCAATGAGTGACTCCATCCACTTCCAGTGTTGACGGCTAAGCGAACACTATCCCAACCAGATGTATTTTGGTATGCAATATTTTCATTTCCATTATCATCAATTTCTAATTGTAACCACCATGCTGGCCAATAACCGCTACCAGTTTCGTTAATATGGATATCATTGATACTCCAACCAGCCCCATCAAATGCGGCATATCTCAAAGATCTATCATACCATGCGTCAATTACTGTCCCAGTGACTGGGTCACTAATTGTATTGACAATTGCACATGTATAGGCCACACGTGGTCTGCCATCAGCACCGATTTGCAGGCTACTAAACTGGCCCGCATCGGTCCAATCATCGTAATTCGCACTATCTTCGCCAAATCCATCGTCAATAACTCCGTAAGCCCATGATGAATCACTACTATCCCAATTTGCGAATTTGAGGACGTACTCACCTGAACCGATGTCTACGTAGAAGGAAAACCATTCAGAATCACTATCATCTATTGCGAAACCAATTCTTCCTTCTCCTGAGTAGGGATTTCCATCTCCAGTGTTTTCCCCAGGTGCTACCGTGTAGGTAGTCCAAGATGTTCCATCATAACGCGAAATTCTTAGAACTCCATTGGTAATATCAAAAGATGCAATTCTAGGGTCGTCGTTGGAATCAATTGCAATTTCAGAATATTTTCCAATATCACCAAAGGTGTAGACATCGTTTACTTCCCATGACCAACCAGTCCATTTTGCAACTTTTAGATCACGGCCTGCTGCAGAGTAAAATGAAACCCAAATAGTTCCGTCATCTGCAATTGCCGAGGAAGTCCATTGGCCGGTGTCACCATCTGAATCAGCAATTTCTTTGAGCCATGAGGTGGCACCTGAACGTGCACCAGCTGGCCATAATTTACTATCTTCTGGTAATTGATTTTCTAAATCTTGGTCACTCAAAACATCTACAGTATTAGGTGCTCCAAAGATTGGTGCTAAGGAGGTAAATACCAACAGCAATAGCATAGCAATCGAGGCGGTCATGGTGTGGCGAGTCATCTGTATCACTCTCCGGAGGAGAGCGATATGGATTAAGTGATGCCCTTTCGGGTATTACTTATTTGAAATACTAAAGTAAGATAAATTACAGTTGTATTTGAATGAATAATGGTTTATTTCGCTCATTTTTCCATCTTTTTTTCTCACATACTAACATTGTTTTTTGAATGTATGAATAACATGTTCTTGTGAATATAGGAAAAGCCTCATTTCCTTTGGCCGCTCGTCATCATATAATGTCGGAGCGGGAGCCATCCTCAAAAGATGCGTATCCATTACCTGATGATCTAGATGTTGATAATGATGGAATCATTACTGCCGATGAATTAGTCTCACATTTTGACTCTGACCAAGATGGCGAAGTATCAGTGGATGATTATGTTGAAATTTCAAAACATGATAAAATTGACAAGAATCTTGACCGCATTAAAGCTCGGCGAAGTGGTAACAAAGGTTTTTTCCGTGGTCCAGAGAGCATCACTTTTCTTGGTGGCATAATTTATGGGGTAGTATTTTTTAGCATCATGTCTGCTCTTTCATCTGGCTTTTTATCTTCAGATGTTAATGATTCAGTATG
>JAQXFA010000106.1 GCA_029250565.1 Candidatus Thalassarchaeaceae archaeon | reverse complement strand
GACTTTAGAGGGTGATCCGGCTTTCATTCATGCAGGTCCTTTTGCAAATATTGCTCACGGAAATTCTAGTCTGATTGCTGACAACCTTGCTTTAGCAGTATCTGATTACGTGGTTACTGAGGCCGGTTTTGGTTCAGATATGGGTGCAGAAAAGGCAGTTCACATTAAGGCCGCTGCGAGTGGTATTCCACCAGATTGCATAGTTGTCAATGTCACAGTTCGTAGCATGAAATTACATGGGGGTGGTTTTTCATCATCAGGTGGGCAACGCCCATCAAAAGAAGAATTAAATAAAGAAAATGTGGATGCAGTTTCTCGTGGGGCGATGACAAACTTATCTCGTCATATCAGGAATATGAAGCGATTCATGGTTCCAGTAATAGTCTCTGTAAATCGTTTCTCAACTGATACAGAAGCTGAGGTTCAAGAATTACTGAAATGTGCTAATGATTGTGGCGCCGATAATTCCGTTATTTTTGATGGCCATCAACGCGGTGGAGCCGGTGGAATTGATCTTGCTCATGCAGTATCGTCAGCTTGCCAAGACCACCTAGCAAATGGCCGACCCTTTGAACCATTATTTGATAAAAAAATGGGTGTTGTTGAGAAGATGTTACGTGTAGCGACAATGGTTTATGGTGCCGAATCAATAGACTTGCACAAGCAAGCAGAACGTGATCTCAAACTCATAAAGAAATGGAAATATGATAAATTGGCTGTTTGCATGGCAAAAACACAGTATTCATTCAGTCATGTAGCTCACGAAATAGGAGCCCCAAGTGGCTTTACTTTACCAATTATGGAATTACGCCTCAATGCAGGTGCTGGATTCATAGTTGCTGTTTGTGGCGCAATGATGACTATGCCTGGACTTCCTAGGAGACCAGCGGCAATTGACATGGATATTGATGAGGATGGAAACCAAACTGGTATTTTTGGATAGGCACCACCTCATGCCAAGTTCCAAAGATTTTAGCGACTGGATATTATCTGTGTTGCCACTTGTTAGGAATTATTTTAGATGCTTGCTAGGGCCTGTGAAATGTCATTCCATAGATCCTCAACATCTTCAATTCCAACACTAATTCTAACAAATCCTGGATTGATACCTGCTGTAATCCTAACATCTTCGGGTACAAACATGTGGCTTGTATTGAACGGACACTCCGCCAAACTTTCAACACCTCCAAGGCTAGTTGCTTCGAATATGATTTCAAGATTACTAACGAATTTTATTGCTGCCTCATCTCCTCCATGCAAAGTAAAGGCCAACATCCCCGTTCCTCTTGGCATGATTTTTTGAGCAATCTGATATTGGCTATCCCCCTCAAGCATCGGGTGATTTATTGAGTTAATCTTCGGGTGTTGTTCTAATCGCTTGGCTAGTTCTATTGAATTACTAGCATGTATGGGCATGCGTGCGTGAAGTGTGCGCATTCCCCTCTCAAGAAGGTAACAGGCGTGCGGGTCTGGGCATCCTCCAAAATGTACTTTCTTAAGGAAAAGAGTAGCGATTAATTCAGCATCTCCAACAACAGCGCCACCAACAATATCTGAATGTCCTCCAAGGTATTTGGTAGTTGAATGGATGACCAAATCACATCCCATAGCAATTGGTTGAGTTGCCCACGGAGTGGTGAAGGTGTTATCGATGATTAACAAAAGATTGTGTCTCTGTGCAATTTCTGCAAAAGCAGGAATGTCTGCTACTTTCAAGGTTGGATTTGATAGAGTCTCAATATACAGAATTTTGGTATTCTCTTGTATACCTGCTTCGTAGGAAGAAGGGTCAGTCATGTTGGCAAAAGTAACTTCAATACCAAACCTTGGTAATTCTTCAGTCATCAATCCATAAGTCCCACCATAAACATCTGGGGCAGCCACACAGTGGTCTCCACGAGAAAGAAGACCGAGAAGTGTTGTTGAAATTGCTGCCATTCCGCTAGCAAATAACAATCCATCCTCAGCACCTTCCATAGCACAAATTTTCTCTGTAGCGGCATCTGAATTAACGCTTGAAAGACGTGAATACAGAAGGGTATGTTGAGCGCCAGCGGCCCATCCCGCATATCTTTCCTCAGTTAATTTGTAAGTTGATGATTGAAAAATTGGAGTGTTGGCAGCACCCTCAATATGTTTAGTTCCTGCGTGAACTGCTTTTGTTGCGAACTTGTTGTCGGTTTCATCTGTTGCCATAGCCCTACGAGAGGTTCATTTGACTTCAACAATACGCCACACAATGGTCTTGTGTGTCGGATAATAGGTGGCTTATGGTGGGAAAAGCCGACTATCTGACGGAAGTAATATGAATAAACCGCCGATACGACAATCATGCTTTTTAGTCAACTTGATGATAAAGACACACAAATTCTTGAACTTCTAATAGATGATGCAAGAGCTAGCACAAAGAGTATAGCAGATAGGCTAAATATGCCTAGAGTCACAGTTCATGATAGGATAAAAAGACTTCAAGACCGTGGAGTTATTGACAAATTCACTGTCAAAATATCCCATGAAAAATTAGGACTTCCACTACATGGTTTCTTACTTGCAAACTGGGCTGGTGACAAAGCAAGGGAAGATCGTAGGAGTGTTGCCAAAGAGATTTGCAAATTACCATTTATTGTGGGTTGTCATATCATCACAGGTCAATGGGATTTTATCATAGAGGTAGTGGCTCGTGAAATGGATAGCATTGGAGATTCAATCCTAGATGAATTATCAAAAATAGAGGGC
>JAQXFA010000105.1 GCA_029250565.1 Candidatus Thalassarchaeaceae archaeon | reverse complement strand
ATTAACATCAACGGTTTGACTTAGAGTGAGAGTAGCACTACAGGCATCACTCTTCTTCGCTACCATCATCACCATCTCCCTCGGTGGTAATCTCTGCTAGTGGAGCATCTTCATCTTCTTCATTTAGAGTACGCTCGTATTCTATTGCAGCATTCTGTGCTATCAATGCCATATCAGTTGCAGTTGCTCCTTCAACAGATCGGCGGACAATCCTATTATTTGCATCAGATGCTCGAGTAAATGGTTGCCAGACTCCACCAGCAAATGTGTGGCCACACTTGCGGCAAGCCCAAATTCCAGCGGATTCACGTCTAACTTTCTGATATTGACACACTGGGCAAGAATATTCTCTCTTCACCTTTCGTAGTGCAGATGAGGCTCTGCGTCTGACACTAACACCGTATCTAGCCCCGAATCTTGCTTCGAGTCCTGCTTTCTTAGTTCGCTTTGCCATTCAAACACCTCACAATGAATCTACTATTTTTCTCAACTCGGAACATCGTTGCTTAGCCGCAGCCATGATTTCTACAAATTCGCTCGCCGAGAACACTCCCTTTAATCCCTTCTGCAAAGAGTGGACATGGTCATCTTCCCCAAGTGTGATGTGAATTCTCTCATCACCACCAACTTCCTCTTCTCTATTTGAATCATAAACAAACCTGCCACCTACTTTTTGGAAGGAACACATTATTGGGGTTTTGTTGACAGGTAACTTTCTATCTTCACCAACATCAAATCGTTCACCAGGAAGGGTTGCGTTGTGAAGTGCTGCAATCGCAGCTAATCCAAATGCATCGAATAAATAACCATCATCACTGATTGCAAAGCAATCAAAAATTACTTGCCAAACTTTTTCACCAGGAATAATACACAAATCTTTGGTATTAATGCAACCAGATTCACGAATCCCTCTGTCAACAACTCTTCCAATTTCAATACTTTCTGGACTTGGTGGTCCTGGTTCAATATGCCGACCAGCTAATGGCCTCAATTCAGCACTTGTCATGAGGCCGCCTTCATCGGGTCGGTCGGGGTAAGGTGTTTGAAGTTGGAATTTGATACCACAGAATACGATGGTATCCCCCATCTGTACTCTTGCACTACCTTCTGCTCGATCAAGAACGCCGACTTCCACAGAAAGTTCTCGCCCTTCCCATTGACCTCGGCCATCCGCTCTTTGGTCTCTTGATGCAAGTTCGGATAGGTGAGCGCGTAGTAATTCAGGAACTAGAGGTTGAGCCATTATTGACCACCGCCGTATTTGTTCGCTATTGCTTCCTTCATCAATTCATGAATTTTTAATGCAGCGTCCATATTGTAATCCCAAGCCTCTTGGAATTCAGAAGGCGATAAGTCCCCATCCATTTGCAGGAAAACAAGTTCCCCAGTGTTTGGAAGAACACCCATTGGTAAATCTGCTGCCCCGTAATTATCCTCTTCCTTATTCAGGTCACAAACTACAATTCCGTTGATTTTCCCACTAGCAACACTGACTACCATGTCTGTCATTGGTATACCAGCATCTGCTAGAGCAAGTGACGCCGCAGTTAATCCAACACAACGTGTTCCTGCTTCAGCACAAATGACCTCAATTTCAACACGTATTTTGCTACGTGGATAAAGTTCCAGTAAAACAACCGATTCCAATGCATCTGCTGTTACTTTGCTAATTTCCCGACTGCGTCTGTTGAAACCAGGGCGGAATCGGTCTGTAGTTGAGAAAGGCGCCATGTTGTAGCGGACATCGAGAACTGCTCGCTCTTGACGCTGAATCTTTCTTGGATGAGCCTCCATTGGGCCATAAACCGAGGCAATCACATAATTTGTACCCCAGCGCATACTAGCTGAACCATCTGCAACTGGGACTACACCCATTTCAATTTCAATGGGGCGTATATCCCCTGCTTTCCGGCCATCTACACGATTGCCATTCTCATCTATCATTTGGACGTCACCATATCCCATTTTCATCACTCTCCATTTCCGTTTGCTAGTTGGCCTGCAATAGCATCAGCCAATTCTGTTGAATGTTCATTGTCTCGTACGAATGCCAATGCATCCCGTACTATTCTAATCCCTTCTGGTTCTCCATCAACCCAAATTCTACCGTTTGCACCTAAGATTATTCTGCAATTGCTAGCATCCTTTAGTTGGTTAATGATTGCATTAGAACCACTAGAAATAGTTCCAACAAGGTGAGGGGGTATTGTATCAATAAATCCTGAGTTAACCTTTCTTAATCCCATTCCTTTCATTGTTACTACTGAAGAATGGGCTTCGTCAACTTCTTGAACACGGCACAAAATTGTGGTTCCGACATCCATAGCATCCCGAGTCCCACCATATTCTATCTTCATAGGAGCGAGGCTCATAGGGAGAATCGCATTGAATGGTGCATTCAAATCAATAAACCAAATATTAGACCTCATGCCTTCAATTTATCCGATTACTAAATCACCGGGTCTAGGGAAGTAAGCAGTATGTACTGGCATAATTGAGATTTCACCGGATTTTTCAACCAAGTAACCAAGTTTGGTTGCTATCAATTCACCGTTCAATTTTATGACACCGTGACCAAGTCGGTCACTTGCATCTGAACTAATTTTATCTCCGGGTATCACCAGGCTGCCGGATGCAGCCGAAGTGCGCCCATCCGAGGCGCCACTACTACTCATATTTCTTCTCCGAGCCGGCCGACCGGCCCATCATCTATAACCGTTGCATATTAAATGGCTAATTGAGTTGGTTCACTTCAACTCTTTAACCACAACATCAGAGGCTCTTTTTCCTACTTTAGCGATGTAATCATTTTTCATCCCAGCAGGTATCTCTACAGTGAATGCCCAATCACCATTAGGTAACCAATCTTCACGTAGAACATCCTCACGAACCAAAGCAAAAACCGAGCCATAATTAGTACCTCCAACTTTGAATGCTAGCTTGATTGTCGTGAATGAAATAGGAATTAATTCCCTTATCATTGCGACTGCATCTTTAACTTGCTTTTCAACCGGTTTGAATGGATCCGCCTTGAATCTAGCCTCAAGAAGAGCGTTCTCAACTCTCTGCGGAGGGTGTGGAAGTTTAGTTTGAGGGTCTATC
>JAQXFA010000104.1 GCA_029250565.1 Candidatus Thalassarchaeaceae archaeon | reverse complement strand
CTGAAAGAAAGTTCTCAAGTTGATTGACATCAGCGGAGATTACTGACATAATATCGCCCGTTTGTCGGTCTTCAAAGTATCTTATTTCCATTTTTATTAATGAGTCAAAAGCGGCCATTCTGATGTCATGTTGAAGATATTGTGCTAATGTTTCCCATGAATAATTAGAGACTCCTTGGAAGATTGCAAGGCCTGTAAAAGATCCTAAAATAAGTAACCCATAGACTGCAAATTCTTTGAGTTGGTCTATCTCTCCTGAAAGTATGGCGTCGGTTAACAAACCCATTGCAACAAATGGTAGCAAATCACAAATTCGTGCCCCCATGTTAGATGTTATTCCGAGTGCAAATCGTTTCCAATATGGCTTAATGTATGGTAAGATGCGCCAAAGTTGTTTTCCTAGCACTTGTATATCGCCTGATTCGCTTGTCCCATCAGCAAAATCAGCGGGCGCCCCGCCCTTATGTGCAGACGACATTATACTCGCCTTATGCCATCCCTCTTTCAAGCCTCGGTATACAAGGTGGCTAAATCAATATTCACGCCAGCCGTGGTTACATTCTTTACAGGTTAGAATACGAGTTTCAGGCTCATCAGAAGCACGGGTTTGTTTTAGTTCTGCAAAGACATCCATCTCTTCACATTTTGGACAAACATACATCCCATGAGTAAGTACCCCACGGTGTTGCTCAGCATCATCTATCACTTCTGTCAGGTGCTTCAAATCTTTTACCTCTGAGGAAGTGACTGAATCTGAGGTGTCTACCTCTTCACCAGAATGTAGTGTCACTTTACCTTTAGTTGGGCCAGCATAGTTGCATCGTCCATTTGGGCACTTGATATTTCCATCAGGGCCGGGGAAGGCTAAGGTTCCACATTCTGGGCAGAAGATGATATCACACTCCGATAGAGGTAGCGGATGCTCATTCGCTTTTAAGCAACACGCTTGAGGGCTTTATCAAAAATCCCAATTATTAGCCATATGCTCATTTCAGAGCCTATTTTTGACCTGTAATATCAATTGATTAGAGGGGGGCTTCTCCTTTTGAAGGGGAACCTGTTGGGCCACCTATGCGTCTCAGTTGGGATTGGCGTCTAGCCCGCGTCTTTGATGATGCAGGAGAGGTTGTCGATGAGTCGATATGGGATGCTGGCCGTAAGCCTGCAACAGTTGCTTCGCGTCTTTCTCTTCTAAGTAAAGGCAGGAAAACAGATGAGGCCCGACGTCTTTCAGAACGATTCCCTGATGCTATTGAAACTCCCGTTCATGAATTATCATCAGGTTGGTGGCCTCAACTTTCAGATGAGGAGGCTGAACTTCTTCAAGAAGCAACCTTGGTTATTGCCCAGGCGGGGGTAGCCGCAGCATCAAGTGATCCTGACCGCCGCCTTGAGCATCTCGTGCGGGCTGGCGACGAGATGAGGGCATCTTGGACAACCTTAGAAGCAAGAGTGATTGAATGGGCTGGCTTGTTTCTTCCAGAAATTGATTTGGACAGCCAACGTGATGTTATTCCGATTGAAATTGCTAAGGCTGATACACTTGAAAATGCAGCAGATGCACTTCATACGGTATCTAGCCCAACTGGTATTAGCGGGGCTGAATGGGCAGCTCTTTCACAATGGGCAAGAGGTGTAGTAGAAGTTGAAGATCGCTTGAAAACAATTGAATCGGCAATTAGGGAAGTTGCCCTTGAGCACCTTCCTTCAACATCAGCATTGATTGGCCCATTATTGGCAGCAAGAATGTCAATAACTGCTCATGGCAGAGAGAGATTAGCTCGTTTACCTTCTGGGACAGTGCAAGTTCTCGGAGCGGAAACTAGTTTCTTCTTACATCTTAGAGATGGTATTCCAGTACCTAAACACGGACATCTATTCCAGCACCCTTGGGTATCACGTTCACCGCGTTGGGTACGCGGAAAGATTGCTAGGATGCTTTCTGGTAAGGTTTCTATCGCTGCAAGACTAGATGCTTTTAACGGACAACCTTGGGGCGAATCCGAAGTTGCTGAAATAGAACAAAAAGTTGCAGAAATCCGCCAAAGACACCCAAAACCAACACGTAGATGAGGTGATTTGTTGGGTCGCAAAAGTCATGGTAAAACCGAAGAGTTGAGTGAAAACGTACTCACACAAGGACGCGGTCTTTGGACTAGAAATGCAGTCCCAGGCGTGCGTATGCGTGGTGAAGGATTGAGGAGAATAAGAGGGGAGGAATGGCGTAGTTGGTCGCCACGCCATTCAAAATTGGGAGCGGGGATTCTCCGTACTAAATCGGAACGCTCCTCACTTTTACCCAAAATTGGCAGCCAGGTTCTATACTTGGGAGCGGGCCATGGTACAACGATTTCCCATCTTCACGATCATATGTGCGGTGAAGGTAATTATTTGGGAGGTTCAATAATTTCAGTTGATGTGGCACCTAGGTGTATTCGTGATCTAGTATCATTAGCAAAAAAACGCCCAGGGATTTTGCCTGTGTTGGCTGATGCGAGGCAGCCAGATACATTGAGGCCGTGGTTAAATGGCAGGGTTGATTGGCTGTTTCAGGATGTTTCTCAAGCCGGTCAAGTTGACTTCTTCCTTTCAGCAGCAGTAAATTTTCTTTCTCCCAATGGTGTTGCTCTCTTGTCCTTGAAGTCGGCATCTGAGCCGAATGTTGAAGGTGGGTCAGAGCAGCATTATGCAGCGGCAGTCGATGCAATGGTGGAATCTGGTTTTGAGGTGCTCGAAGTTATTCGTTTGAAGGGCTGGGAAGACCAACATGCATTGATAGTCGGCAAATCACCCTCAAAGTGGCCTTGATTGATAGCGCATAGTTCACAGACCATCCAAACTGCTTTTGCTAATGGCGGATACGTCGGGTCGTGCCTGAACTTCCAGAAGTAGAGACTGTCCGTAAAGGATTAGTCAGACATTTACAAGGTGAGACAATTAGTTCGGTTGATTTGCGTAGGAAGGGGTTGAGATTTCCTTTTCCAAAAGATATGGAGGATAGGATGGAAAACCGCCGTATTGAGAAAATAACTAGGCGGGCAAAATATTTACTAATTCGCTTAGATGATGATTCCACTTGGTTAGTCCATCTTGGAATGACTGGGAAATTTACATTATTTAGAAATGAAAGCGAATACGAAGAGAAGTCCAAGCACGACCATGTAATTATTCGAATGGAGAATGGATCAATCGCTGTCTACAACGACCCTCGTCGCTTTGGGCTCATGGATTTGATTAATGCTGGCGGTGAGCAGAATCACCGGCTTTTAGCCGGGATTGGTTGCGAGCCATTATCAGATAAATTCAATGCACAATCTTTTTCAAAATCAATAGAGAATAAGAAATCACCAATCAAAACAGCATTACTGGACCAGAGAATTGTAGCTGGACTTGGTAATATTTATGTGTGTGAGATCCTAAATCGAGCAGGTGTTTCTCCACGACGTATGGCATCTAGTGTCGCAAGTTCTGTTGGGCGAGTAGATTCTAGGTGTGAAAGAATAGTTGAACAAACAAAACAAGTATTGGGCGAAGCAATCGCAGCAGGTGGTTCAACAATATCCGATTTTGCTGCAGTCGATGGCGATTTAGGCTATTTCGCCCATTCGTTCCGCGTGTACGGGCGTGAAGGGGAGCCTTGCTTGACTCATTCTTGCAATGGTAAGATCAAGAGAATAGTTCAAGGGGGACGCTCAACTTTCTTTTGCTCAAAGTGTCAAAGGTAAGTAAAAAACACCACAAATTATCAATTTTTGCGTAATTTGAAACAACCCCTGTTTTGGCAATATCGTTCAATTACCCTGATTATGGTATTTAACTGCTAATTTTTTATTT